>JANWHV010000080.1 GCA_025450255.1 Chloroflexota bacterium
ATGCTCAGGCAAACTGCTGCCAGGCCTGCCTGCCCTATCTCGAGCGGCTCTTCGAGCGGGTGATAGATCCGCACAGCGTGGCGGGCATGTTGATCGAGCCCGTACAGGGCGAAGGCGGCTACATCCCAGCGCCGCGGCACTTTCTTCAGGGCCTGCGCGAAATATGCGATCGTTACGGCATCATGCTGATTGTTGATGAAGTGCAGTCAGGCTTTGGCCGGACCGGCAAATGGTGGGCTGGGCAGCACTTCGATGTCGTGCCCGACATACATGTGATGGCCAAGGCCATCGCGTCTGGTTTCCCACTGAGCGCCGTCAGCAGTACGCGCGAGATAATGGAAAAATGGCTTCCCGGCGCGCACGGCAGCACGTTTGGCGGCAATCCCGTCTCGTGCGCCGCGGCATGCGCGACAATCGATGCGATCCGCGACGAGGGTATGATCGACAACGCCGCTCGTCTGGGCGAGCGCCTGCAAAGCCGGCTCCGCGCTTTGCAGGCGGACTTCCCGATTATCGGCGAGGTTCGCGGCCTCGGCCTGATGGTAGCGGTCGAATTCGTGGAGTCCGGCGGCAAGCCGAGCGGCGCCATAGCCGAGGCCGTGCGGACACATGCGCTAGACAACAACATGATCATGCTGACCTGTGGCCTCTATGACCACTGCGTGCGCTTCATTCCGCCGCTCAATATCAGCGACTCCGAGCTGGACGAAGGCATCGAGATCTTCTCGAATGCCGTGAAGGCCACCGCGGCGCGATTCGCCTAGTTCCGGCACGAGCACGTCGCGCGGTTTGAGCGCAATCGACGCGCCGCGACGGGCGCGCCCTGAGAAGTACCTGGGCGCGCCGCCTGCTGAGTCGTCGCCAGGTTCGAACACAAGCGCGACCGAACTGCCATGTCGGGATACCACGGTCGCGCCTGCCACTACACGCGCTACAATACCAGTTGGTCCCGAACACCCTGGGCGTTAGAATGAGGAGCGCCGAACGTGGCGAAACTGCTGCTGATCGATGGGCACGCCTTACTGTATCGCGCCTTTCATGCCACGTCGGATTCGAGTATGCGCACGTCGGGTGGCGAGCCGACCAACGCTACCTTCGGCTTTGCCGCCGTCGTGCTCAAGGCTCTGCAGATCGAGGAGCCCACGCATGTGGTCGTGGCCTTTGATATGTCGACCCCTACGTTCCGGCATGAGCGGTTCGCCGAATATAAGGGGCATCGCCCACCCATGCCGGACGCTCTGGTGCTGCAGGTTGGACGCATCAGGGAGATGGTGGCCGCGTTCGGCTTCCCCACCTATGAAGTGCCGGGATTCGAGGCCGACGATGTAATCGGCACCCTGGCCTGCCAGGCCGCGCGCGCCGGCATTGACACGGAAATCCTCTCGGGCGATCTCGATACCTTGCAGCTTGTCGGTCCCCGCGTCCGCGTGCTCACGCCTGGTCGCGGCGCGTCGCCGGTTTCCACCTATGATAAGGATGGGGTCGTCACGCGCTATGGCATCCAGCCTGAGCATATTCCAGACTATAAGGCGCTGGTCGGCGACACTTCGGATAATATTCCAGGCGTGGCCGGCGTCGGCGATAAAACCGCGTCCAAGCTGCTCGGCGAGTATCAAACGATCGAGAACCTTTTCGACCATCTGGCGGAGCTGCCGGAACGCACGCGGAAACTGCTGGAAGGCAGGCGCGAGCAGGCTATTGCCAGCAAGTTTCTGGCGACCATCGTTACCGACGTGCCTATCACGCTGGACATGGATAGAGCCAGCCGGACGACTTTCAAGCGCGATGGCCTATTCAAGGTGTTCACCGAGCTCGAGTTTTTCAGCCTGATGGATCGCTTGCCTGGCGCGGCGGAGCATGCTCAGGCGCCGCCCCAGCCGGCGGCTCCACCAAAGCCGAAGCCGACGAACGTCGGATTGTTCGCCGGCATGTCGGACACCAACCTGACAACCGAGCCGGTGGCCACGCTCACCGCTACTACCGTGCGCGGCGTCGCATTTTCGCCGGCGACCGACCAGGAGGGTGCGGGAGAAGTTGTCGAGGCTATCGCGATGGTCGAAGACGACGCGGCCGAGCCGCCACCAACCGAGTTCTACATTATCGATACCGAACTGGCGTTTTCCGCCTTGCTCGACCGTCTCCGCGGTCCACGGGAGTGGGTGATTGACATCGAAACCACCGGTAAGGACCCAATGCAGGCGGCGCTGGTCGGAATCGCCCTATCACGCGATCCCGGCATTGGCTATTACATTCCGGTGGGCCATGCCGACGGGCAGCAATTGCCCCTGGATCGCGTGCTAGAGGGCCTGCGACCGTGGCTTGAGGACCCAACCGCGGCGAAGATCGGTCACAACATCAAATATGATATGACGGTGCTCGCGCAGCACGGCGTGCGTACGCGCGGCGTCACCTGGGACACCATGATTGCCGCCTATCTCCTGAACCCCGCGCAGCGTGGCCTCGGTCTGAAAGATCAGGCTGCCGTGCGCTTCGGTATTGCCATGACCCCAATCAGCGCGCTCATCGGGACAGGTCGCGACCAGAAATCAATGTCGGAAGTGCCCATCGCCCCCGCGGCCAAGTACGCGGCGGCGGATGCCGATCTCACGTTGCGCCTTCGTCGGGTGCTGGATCCTGAGCTGCGAGAGAACGAACTGGAGGCGCTATTTCGTGACGTGGAGATGCCGCTCGTCCCGGTCCTGGCGGATATGGAGGCGGAAGGCGTCGATCTGGACGTGGATTTCCTGCGCTCGATGTCGGGTGAGCTGCAACAGCAGTTTGGTGAGATTGAGAAACGCATATTCGAGTTGGTAGGTCATCCATTCAATATCAACTCGCCCAAGCAGCTCGAAACCGTGCTTTTCAAGGAGCGTGGCCTGGCCCCAGGCAAGCGCACGGCAACCGGCTACTCGACCGATGCGGACGTCCTTGAGCGGCTGCGAGGGAAGGACCCCGTCGTCGACCTGATCGTCGAGTACCGCCAGCTAACCAAGCTGCGCTCCACGTATGTCGAGGGGCTGCCGGCCCTGATCAATCCACGGACCGGGCGCGTTCACACCAGCTTCAACCAAACAATCGCCGCTACCGGCCGGCTCTCGTCATCTGAGCCGAACTTGCAGAATATACCGATTCGCACCGAGATCGGCCAGAAGGTCAGGCGCGCGTTTGTCGTCCGCGAACCAGGCTACGTGCTATTAGCGGCCGACTATTCCCAGATCGAGCTGCGAATCGTGGCTCATTTGTCGCGCGATCCGAAGCTCATCGAGGCGTTCAACTCGAATCTGGACATCCACGCCAGTACCGCTTCCCTGGTGTTCAATGTGTCGGTGGGCGAGGTGACTTCCGACATGCGGCGTCTGGCGAAGACGGTAAACTTCGGCATCATTTACGGCTTGAGCGCGTTTGGCCTCGCGCCGCGCGCCGGCGTAAGTCAGACTGAGGCGCGCGCGTTTATCGACAGCTATAACGCGACGTATAGCGGCCTCTATGCATATATGGAAGGTATTAAGGCGGAAGCCGTTGAACGCGGTTATGTGAGCACGATGCTTAACAGGCGCCGCTACTTGCCCGAGGTGCGTTCTCCTTTGCGCGGCCTACGCGAAGAGGCCCTGCGCCAGGCGATTAACATGCCGATTCAAGGTACGGCCGCCGACATGATCAAACTGGCGATGATCCGCCTCGCCGAGCGGCTCCCTGCCGCGGGCCTTCGCGGTAAGCTTATTTTGCAGGTCCATGATGAGCTGCTTCTGCGCGTACCGGAGGCAGAGCTGCGCGAGACTGCGGAATTGGTGCGAGACACCATGGAGAATGCCTTGCCGCTGTCGGTCCCGGTGAAAGTCGATCTGGAGTGGGGACACGACTGGTACGCATTGCAGCCGCTAACCAGCCTGAGGCCGGCCTGACCAATGTCGGCGGCCAAACTGGACCGAGCCAAGCCACGAGTGACGTCGCCGTTAGTGGCGCCTCCCACGCGAAAACCGCGCGCGTCACGCGGCGCGCGGGAGATGGCCCTCCGGCGCCTCAGCCTACCCGCCCGCGCCGTGCCATACCTGCTGCTGGCGATCGGCATGCTGTTTACTGCTTGGCAGATGTCGCATTTGCACGGCTATACCTACGCAACCTGGCACGGCGTTTCCTGGAGCGATTACGACGAAGGGGTGTATTTGAGCTCGGCGCAACAGTTGAACAACGGCCACGCCATGTTCGCGCAAGTGTTCAGCTCGCAGCCGTGGCTATTCCTGTCAGGTCTCGCGGTGACACTGCGCCTCGCCGGCGGGTCGGCCGATGCCGGCCATCTCTACAGCCTATTCTGCGGGCTGATCGCCCTGGCGGGAGTGGCCTGGCTAGCGTGGGAAATCGGTGGCCGCTGGGCCGCGCTGTTAGCATGTGCCGTACTGAGCGTTTCGCCGGGCTTTATCCTCGCCTCGCACTCGATCGAAGCTGAGGCGCCGATGCTGGCCTTCGGCAGCGTTGCCGTCGCCGCTTCCAGTCGCTATGCCCGCCTTGGCGACCGCCGCTGGCTGATCGTCGCGTCGCTATTGCTCGCGGCGGCAACCCTGTCAAAGCTGCTCGCGGTTGCCATCGCGGCGCCGATCCTGATCGCCGCCGTGCTCAAGTGGCTCGAATACGACCGGCCTAGAGGCGCCACGCCGTGGCTGCAGGACATTGGCATTGGCGCGGTGTGCCTCCTGGCGCCTGTTCTGTTTGTATTTGGTTTTATCTCCAGGTCGGCGCAATGGGACCAGGTCGTGCAATTTCATCTCAAGGCATCAGACGTGTTTGGCCGCCCGCCTCTGCTGACGGGGAACAGCAAGATATTTAGCGATTTTCTCGGCTGGGATCCCGGCGTCATTGGCCTTGCGGTTGCCGGCGTGGCAGTCGCGGCGGTGCTCCGGCTTCGACTGGCGCTTATCCCTATCGTCTGGCTGCTCGGCACGCTTGTCACTCTGGTCCGCTATCATCCGTTATTTTCACACCATCTCACCGTGCTCTTGCCGCCGCTTGCCGCTCTCGCCGGCCTAACGCTTTCGTTTGTGGTCCGCGCCAAGCTTCGTTCAAGTCTCAGGCTCGTCTGTGGCTTGCTGCTGTTGTGCGCGAGTGTCGTCTACCTGATCTGGCTGCCGGAGAGTGTCGATCACGACCGGAATATGTTTATCGCCGACAATAACCCCATCAAGCTGCGGCAAGTGGCGTGGCTGCGAGCGAACAGCGCGGCCGGCGATACGGTCATGGTCGACGATCAAATGCTCGCGGTTGGCGCGGACCGCCTCGTGCCGCCTCAACTTACCGATACGTCAAACGTGAGGAAAATATCCGGTTATCTGCCGCTCTCGCTTCTAACTACGTCGATGTCTGGCGCGAATGTCCATACAATTTTGCTCACGCGCGCGCTCAAGTCGGACGATGCCTACGTCTCGTGGCTGAGAAAAAACTTTCATGAGGTACGTCTTGGGCCGGACTATCATGCCCTCGGCTTCGTAAAATCAGGTTCGTAACGCTGGATTGCTCTGCCTATCGTAAACAGCGCGCGTTTGCGACGGGGCCGGCGGGAGGTCAGACACGGACGCCGCTATTCCTCGATGCAGTATCAGATTCGCCTCACGGTGCTGTACAATCGGCGCAGGGGTTTTCCGCGTATATCATTGTGTGCGAGCGTCGAGATGTAATGCGTCCGTCACCGGCTTTCTGTCCGGGAAGCGTGTCCGTCCGCTTGGTTGAGTGAGGGAATAGGGATACAAGGCATGATTCGGGAAGGCGACAACCTTGAGGTTGTGGTAATCGAGGGGAACCAAACTATCGCCCAACAACTGATCGGGCTGTTATCGGGCGCGGGGTTCACTCCACATGTTCTTGCTCCGGATCGTCCGCTCATGGCAGCGCCGGGATGGGAAGGCCCCGATGTCCTGCTGATCGGCCTCGATGCTGAACGACCCCAGCGCCTCGCTTACGCGCGCCGTGTCCAGGGCGCGTATCCAAGCGCAATCATCCTTGGCTATACCTCGAATTACACGGCGGATGCATTGGGCGAGGCGATGGGCGCCGGCGCTCGGCGCGTCTTGCGCTATCCAGTCGAAATTTCCGCGCTTCGTCAAGCGGTCAATGACGTGCGCGACGAGGTGAGGCTGCTCACCGGGCAAAACGTGGCGCCGGTGCGCGTGGCCGAGCCACGACCGGTATCGCCGGTTTCCACCGCTATTGCTATCGCCGATCCCGAGAAACCGCACAAGCTTATCGCGCTGTTCAGTCCAAAAGGCGGCGTCGGCACCTCCACCCGGGCCGTAAATCTGGCGCTGGCGCTGCAATTAACCGGGAACCAGTGCGTGTTGGTTGACGGCAATATCAGCTTCG
>JANWHV010000081.1 GCA_025450255.1 Chloroflexota bacterium
GATCGGCACGCGCCGTATCGCGGCGCCAAGGCCCATCCTGGCCGTGGACCCATCGGCAAAGCGACTGGTCGCGCGCAGAAAGGGATGCGCGGCGACGGCGAGGCCACCCTGGGCATGGATCATGCGTACGGTCTCGACCGCGCTCAAGCGCGGCGGCACGCGGGCCGCGAGGAACAGGCCAAGTATGTGCCCTTCGCGGGTGGTGATCTCTTCGCCGACGATCACCTCGATGCGATATCGGCGCGCCAGTTCCGCCGCTTCCAGCGCGCCCTCGATAGTATCGTGGTCGGTGATTGCAATGACGTCGAGCGCTGTATGGCGCGACGCATAGGCAAGGACATCCTCAACGGTCGCGTTCCCGTCGGAATACGCCGTATGGATATGAACATCCGCCCTGCCGCGAAGTTTCGTCAGTTCCAGTGGCTACTTCGTGTGTGCCCTTGCCGCCTTGAGCAACGTTTGCGCTTGCTTGTATCCTGTGGTGTTGCCTTTGGCAAGATAGAGCCGTGCGGCTTGGTTGAGGTCGGAAATGGCGCTGGAAAAGTGTTTCAGCTTGATTTGCGCGCTACCTCGGTAGAGTAAGAGGTCGGCGTTCGCCGGATCCATGCTCAGTAGGGTTGTGTAGTCCGTGACGACTGCCTGATAGTTATTCTGGCCCGTGTGCGACGCGGCCAGGCCGAAGTAGGCTTCTCGGTTCTTGGCGTCGATTCCTATCGCGTGATTGTAGTCCTGAATTGCCGCGCCATAGTTCTCCATATGCCGGTAGACGAAGGCACGCCCCAAATACGCGGAGATGGAGTTAGGGCGTAACTGAAGCTCCGTCGTAAAGTCACTGATCGCGCCATGATAATTCTTCAGATCCGCGCGCGTCCATCCTCGACTGTCCAACGCCGCGACATTCTTGGAATCGAGGGCAATTAACTGATCGTAGTCCGCTGCCGCTGCCTGGTAGTTCGCAAGGTGGACGTACGCTGTCGCCCGCCCGGTAAGCGCTTGAACCAAATGGGGACTTTGTCTCAGTGCCCCGGTAAAGTCCGTCACTGCCGCCTGATAGCTCTTCAGCGCCATGTGCGACCAACCACGGTTAAGATAGGCATTCGTGTTTTTTGGATCCAGGGCAATGACCTGGTCGTAATCCGCGGCCGCCGGTTGATAGTTCTTCAGCAGATAATACGCGGTTGCGCGTCCGATATACGCTTGCAGATTATGAGGGCTGAGCTTAAGGGCAGCCGAAAAGTCGACGATCGCCGCCGCGTAGCCCTTCAATTCCTCGTGCGACAATCCGCGGCCGACGTATGCGCCGGCGTTCTTTGCATCGAGGGCTATCACCCGTGAATAATCGCTAATCGCCGCCTGGTAGTTCTGCAAATGCTTGTAGGCGAAGGCGCGTCCCAAATATGCCGGAACGGAGTTAGGACTTATCTTAAGGGCGGCCGTAAAGTCCGCGATCGCCGCGTTAAGGTTATTCGTCGCCGCATGGCATAGGCCCCGATAATAATACGCGTCGCTATTCTGTGGGTCCAACTGCAGCACTCGACCATAATCCGCGATGGCCGCTTGATAGTTTTGCAGGTGAATATATGCCGACGCTCGGGCCGTGATGGCGTCCGCAAAGTCTGCCTTTAGCTTGATCGCCGCCGTATAATCCGCGATCGCGCCGTGGTAGTCGCCATGGCGGGCCTTGATTACGCCTGATTTATAGAGGCCGACCGCCGTTTGACCTGCCTTGGTCCCGGAAGCCGATGCGAGCGCGAGAGCCGGGCCGGCGCCTCTGAACGGGCTGGCGGCTGTCGTCGCAATCCGGCTAGAGCCCGCGTGTGCCACCTGGGCCTGAATGCCTGGTAACGAAACCAGCCCTGGGATCACCAATGCCGCCACCGCAAGTCGTTTAATCATAGCGGCGTCCTTAATCAAAATCATTCTGCCTCCAAGCAAGAAAAGGATCCTCTTCTCCGTGGCGTTCCGTCTCTAAACATAGCGGCTATCCGCTCTAGCGGGTAGCCGCCGTCTCGACATGGAGATTGCCGTAAAGAAAGCAACATGCTGTAATAGTAGGCGGACTCAGGCGAACCCCTTACCTGCCTCAGGCATTACCGCATACGCTGTCAAGCAAGGAACGTGCCGCGATTGGTCTCGTCCCCGGCAGTCTCGTCGACGATACCTGCCCGTTTTATCAAAGGATACGCATGAATACGCGCAATTCATCGAACGAGCGGGGCGTCGGCATTTGCTACACACGGATATTCGCGGCCACGCTGGCAGCAATTTTCGCCGGCATGGTATGGTACGGATGGTCCGCTCGGACCTCAGCCGCACCGGGTGGATACTCGACCCAGAATCTCTCCATTCGTCTCAAGGCCGGCTGGAACCTGATTTCCCTTCCACTCCAACCCAAAACGCCCGTCGACGCGCGGACGCTGCTCACGACATTGCTCACGCAGACCCATGGCCGCTACGACGAGCTTGACACCTACGCCAACGGGCGCTTCAGGCCGCAAGCCACCTACCACGGCACCGATACGCGCGGATTCTCTGGCTCAAATCTCTCGCTGAAGGCCGGCCAGGGCTACGCCCTGTACACGGACAAGTCCGGACATTGGACGGTCAACGGCTATGACGTGCGTAACGCGACCGAGCAGCTTGCGAAAGGCTGGAATCTGGTCGGGTTCCCCCAGGCCATTACCAATCCTCCCGACGCGGTCGCGACCCTGAAGATCCTGCTCAACCACACGCGCGGCGACCGCGGCATGTTGATAGCCGCGGTCGATGGGCGGTTCACGCCCAACCAGCCGTTCAGCACATGGAAATCGAGCACCGTCCTCGTCTATCGAGACAAGACGAGTTTGATAAGCTCGCCCAGTTTTGTCATCTCGGCAGGGCAAGGATATATGCTCTATTCGGACCAGGCATATCGTTGGAAGCTCAGCGCCGCCGTCTCGGTAGCCACGGCTTCGCCAACTGCCACGCGCGCAAGCAGCCCCTCGCCGACCGGCACTCCTACCGCGAATACCGCGCCGGTCACTCCGATCAGCACACTGGTGCCTGCCCCAACCGCGACCAGCGTCGTGACCAACCCCGTAGCCATGAACCCGATTCAAGCCGAAAACGCCCTGCCGGGGACCGCTAACTGGCAGATCACCTCGAAGACGCTTTCGACGGATGCGCATCTCATCGAGGGGTACGCCAGTCTCACCAGCGTGAATCGCGGCGGCACGATTAGCTTGTTCGTCAACACGGCTCCCGCTACGACATTCACGATTGATACCTATCGCCTGGGTTGGTATCAAGGTCTCGGCGCCCGCTTGATGCGTACCGATGCGTCATTGCCAGGCGTTCAGCAGCCGGCGTGTCCCGCTGAGGCCGGTACTGGGCTGATCATCTGTGGCTGGTCGTCATCGCTTACGCTTAACATTCCACCTAACTGGACGACAGGTATCTACCTGGCGCGCTTGACTCGCGCCGACGGATTCCAGAATTACATTATTTTCGCGGTCCGCGACGATAGCAGCAGGGCGCCATACTTCTTCCAGAGCAGCGTGACGACGTTTGAGGCATATAACTATTGGGGCGGCCAGAGCCTGTACGGAGGAACCGGCGCCACCGAGTACAACAATGACAATCGCGCCTACAAGGTAAGCTTCGATCGCCCATACGCAACGCCCACTCGTGGTCCGTGGGAGTTCCTGTGGCGGGAGTACCAGATGGTGCGATGGCTTGAACGCGAGGGTTATGACGTGGCGTACGGTACCGATATCGATACGCATGAGTCACTGGCGATGCTGCTCCAACACCGCGCGTTCCTCGCGGTCGGACACGACGAATACTGGAGCAAGCAAATGCGGAGCAACGTGGAGACGGCACTCGCCCGGGGCGTGAGTCTCGGGTTTTTTTCGGCGAACGACATGTTCTACAATATTCGCCTGGAGCCGTCCGCGCTAGGGCCCGATCGCGTGATCACCTGTTATAAGGTCGCCAAACTGGATCCTATGAGCAGCATTGACCCCAGTAATGTCACGGTACAGTGGCGGCAGGCGCCCTTGAGCCGGCCTGAAAATGCCGTGATCGGCCAGATGTATGGCGAGCAGCTTCCAGCCGGATCGATCGGTTTCCCATTGGTGGTCACGAACAGCAACGCCTGGCCCTACAACGGCGCCGGGGTAACCGATGGCACGTCGATCCCGAACGTGATGGGATATGAGTACGACCATGTAGTCAACAATGGATTCACTCCGCCCGGACTGATCGTGTTGTCCAGTTCAGATCCCGTCAATCACCTGGGCCTCGCGGATGTAACCAACACCACGGTCTATACTGCTCCGAGCGGCGCGACCGTTTTTTCGGCCGGCAGTGTCCAGTGGGACTACTCACTCGATAGCTGGGGACGCGGGGCGCCGGATAGCCGCATACAAACTATGACAGCGAACGTGCTTGCCCGTATGGCCGGCAGTCACAACTAACCCGCGCCTCGCCGCGCACCCATGCCAAGACCAAACTCGCCGGCGGGACTACCGCGTGGGCATCATATCTCGTGGCCGCCGCTCGATCTTCCTCTGGCCAGGCGGGCCTCACTGCGTGGGTATCGGACCGGCTCGAAAGAGGAAGCCACAGTGTACCGAGGGTATAGCCGCATTATTGCGCCATAGAATGGGATCGATAATGCTATCCACGGCGACTGGTACCCGCATTACGAAATACATAAGCTTTTCAAAGCCAGGTAGAAGAGTGCCGGAGGAGCGGCCGCCGCCAGGCGCCGTTGCGGAGATTGCGTCGGGAGTTCGCCTGGATTGTCCTCGCGACGCGACGAACCTGACAACTTGCATGAGGGCGTGCACCATGTAACGATAGCTTCGCGTACACATATTATAGTCGTATCTCTTCAGCGCCACTAACTCGAAACCCTGTTGGCCTAATAGATCTTGCCAACCGGCAATCGATCGGGCGAAGACGTGTCTACCCTGATCGTGTATGTTCTCCAACATCAGCAGATATCCGCCAGGCGTGACGAAAGTCTCGATCTTTTTCGCCACGATCCGTTGTTCCTCAAGTGGTAAATGCTGGATGACGGTCACCGTTGATACAAGATCGTACTGTCTATCGGCCTGATAATCCTGGATTGGCGTGCAAAAAAAACGTACTAGGGGGTATCGCTGTTTGTTTCTTTCAATGAGATCGCACTGTAAGTCAATGCCCGTCGCCGCATAATCGTTTTTGGTCAGCAGCCTGCACCAGCGGCCGGATCCGCAGCCCAGGTCAAGGGCATGGCTCTCCGCGCCTTTCGGGACCATGCTCAACAAGTGTTTATACGTTCTGCGTTGGCCTCGCGCGAAATAGTCGTTGAGCCAGAGCGGAAAGTCAGATGTGCAGACATTGCGAAGCGCGTCGGGATCCTCCGCCTCTGGAGTCGCGCCAAGCCTGGCAACCCGTGTCTCCCAGTATTGTCGCATTTGCGGCCAGGAAAACTTCTCCATCGTGTATCACACCTTCCCGTTTACTTCCAGACGAAAAGTCGTCTGGGCTGCTTTGCTAGGGCAGCCCTTCATAGTGACCCATTGGTGGATCGTGGGAACCCTGGATGGTTGGCCGCGAATATCGAGCGGCTACCACTTCCGCATTTTTACCGATTGCGGCACGAATGCGACGTTGCGTGACGTGGGGCATCTCAAAGCGGATCTGGTGGGCCGCCTGCCGAGGCCAATTTCCAGTCGGCCGGCACGTAGGAAAACTCGCGACGTTGACGCTCGGCAACAATTTTGGCCGGATTGCCGGCTACGACCGCGTACGGTGGTACATCCTTTACCACCACGGACCAGGCCCCAACTACCGCCCCCTCGCCGATTGTAACGCCCTGCAAGATCTTGGCCCCCTGCGCAATCCAGGCATAGTCGCCTATCTTGATCGGCCGCCACCTGCTGCGAAAGACCGCCGAATTTATATCGTGCGAGCCGCTCTGCAAGATCGTGCCTGGGCTGAGCAACACATTGCGGCCCACCTCGATATCGGCCCAGGCGTGGAACACCGCGCCGTTTACGGCGGTGCCACGGCCGATTGAGATGCGCTCCGGTCCAGTCAGGGGCGCGGAGAAGCAGTTAATATAGACGTTCTCTTCAATTAGCGCACCGAGGCTGCGCCAGATAGCCACCCGCGTGTCGTGGCTCACGAGCATTGAAAGCCAGCTATACGAAGCAACACGCTGGCGCATCGATCTGGGGAGCAAGAGCAGCCCAAATGACGTACCAGTCTTCATCCTGCTCTTCGACTCAACCACGTTGTACGTTCCGCTGGCTTTTTCTCGCGCTTGAACCGAGCCAAATACTCAACAGCCCCTGGCCCAATGTCCACGCGATAGCCGCGCCAGTAATGCCGAAAGTCATGAGCAGTGGTATGGCCAATGCGACGACCAGCGTCTGTGTAACAGTATAGGAGACCGCTACGACCCGTTGCGAACCGTGATACCGGAGTTCCGCCAGGTAAATATTTGCCTGGCAGTACGGCCATGAGCCGGCGGATAGGACCAGGATGACCGACCATCCGTCGCGCAGATACGACTGGCCAAGCGCAAAGAGCACGAGCAGCGCCAGCGGCACAAATAGAATCGTAATGAGCAGCAGTCCTCGATTGGCCACCCGGTGCGATCGCGATCCGCGATATGCGTTACCGGAAACCGACGTCTTATCGGTGAGAACAGCCCACGACAGCGCGCCAGGAACCAGCAACAGTATGCTGAACAGCATCCATGCCAGGTAGAAGGCGGCCGATTGAGCGCCGCCGATGCGAGACACGAGTATCGACGGCAGCACGAGCGCCGGACTCTGCGCTGCCAGCAAGCTCACATAGTTCCAGAACGAATACCCGATTAACTCCTGGACCGAGACTGCCGATTCGCCCACGCCGCGGTGTCCATGACGGCGCGTCAACAGCAGGGCAACAATTATTCCGACGCCTCCACTAACGCCGGTTATCCCGATCAGCACGGCGGCGGACAGGTTGTGGTACACCAGAATCAAGGCAACGCGTATTAACGCCGCCGCGATCCCCTTGATGACCAGGATGCCGTTGTACCTCTGGCTTATCAGATTATGGTCGTTCAGCACCGAGAGCGCCCAGAGCAGGCACGAGCCGATGAACCAAAGCGTGCCGCTTCGCGTGGAGAAGATAGGATCGAGACCTGACGCGACGACTGGAGCGAGACGCCAAAACGCAAGGCCGACCAACACCGATGTAACCGCTACCGTCGCGAAAATAATCGAAAGCCAGGTGGTACGAGCTTTCCCGAACGAGGGACCGTAGCGGACAATCCCTACGTTGAGGCCAAGTTGGCTTATGGCGGCCAGGAAAACGACGATTGACGTTCCGGCGGATGCAACGCCGACCAGATTCGGTGTATAGCGATGTGTCGCTACGAACCAGAACAGTAGGCCGCCCACGCCGTTCAGCACGCTATTCAAGGCAATGAACGCCGTATCTCGCGCGAGCGGATTCGCGATGACGAGCGTGGCACGATCCTTCAATGACAACGCCGGCATACTCACGGGTTCAGCGCTCAACGCATTTCCCTTTGCCTGGCAAACCAGCAGCAGTCATGGGGCGCTCGTCGCCAGTCGCCACCGAAGCCAGGAAACCAGCCGAGGAACACACGGACATCAGCGCGCGGACCTAACGGCGGTATTCGGGATCGAAGCGGAATGCCGCGTGTCGCCGTGGATGGTGTTGGCCAGCGGGTGGCTGGCGCCGAGGTACCATATCTTTCCCGAATCGTCCGCCACATCACCCGTTGCATGTACCGTGTCCACCACGACGCGGGCGTGCCGGACGATATGGTGATAGTCAAAGGCGGCATGTCCGGTGACTATGAGCA
>JANWHV010000082.1 GCA_025450255.1 Chloroflexota bacterium
ACGAGGCAATCCAGAATTGTCTGTTACACGCAGCCGGCAAGGCGCCGATCGGGATGATGCCGGCGGTGCTGTATCGCCAGGTGGGATGCTCCCTTCACCCGGTACAAACGAGAAGGCGTGGCCCAACAGAATGTGAATAGCCTGGCGCAACCGCGGGCCATCGCTATCGACCAGCGCCACGGGTGAGGCAGGCACGGTGTCGACAGCCTTTGCTCTCCGCGCCGCAATCCGCCATCGTCGCCATAATCACCACTTTCCCGGGCCATCCATCCGGAAACCCTGTCGCGTGCGCGGCCGGCACGTATTACACTGAGGTTCACCTGGTCCAGGCTATGCGCGCTCGGCAAAGCCAAAGCACAGGCCGTTTGGCACGGTATGAGAACTGAGGCAATAGCGGCGCGGCCCCTGCGCACGGGTTCGCCTCCGCCGGCGCTGGTGGGTTGGGCTGGACAGTTGACGACATTGACCGAAGGGACGCCTGAAACGTCCAGTCAGGAGTGCATGGAAGCACGAAACGAAACGGACAGCGCACGCACCTACGCCATAGGCGATGTACACGGCGAGGTGACGCTCCTGCGCCAGATGCTCGACCTGTTGCCGCTGCGCGACGAGGACACCCTCGTGTTTCTGGGCGATTACCTGGACCGCGGCGAAGATTCAGCCGCTACCATCGCCCTGCTCCGCGATCTGGCGCGTGAACGACACTGCGTTTTCCTGCGTGGCAACCACGAGGATGCCTGGTTGACCGAGTGGACGGGCGTGAACTTCCCGCGCCCGCCCTCCATCGGCGGCGCGCGCAAGGCCTGGCACGATTTCGGCGGTCAGCCCTCGATCGAGGTCGGCCACTGGTTGGAAGGCACGCGCATCGACTACGAGGACGAGCACGCCTTTTACGTCCATGCCGGAGTGGTGCCCGGCAATCCCTTCTGGCGGACGCCGCCGCTGCAGAAGCTCTGGGGCGCCGGCGGCTTCATCGAATCGGACTATGACTGGGGGAAGCCGGTGATATTCGGCCACTGGCAGATGATCGAGCCGCTGCTCAAGCCCAACAAGATCGGCGTCGATACGCATGCGTATGAAACCGGCATCCTATCCGCCGTCCGCATGCCGGATCGGATGATCTTTCAAGCGCGGCGCTAGCGCCTTGCCGCTCCACTTATATCGTTGATTCTCGCCGGCTATCGTCGCGACAACATATCTCATTGCTCTCCTCACGTCTGGAAGCGTCCGCCAGCGCCTGGAAAAGCAAGGCGGTCGCGGCGGCGCCGGGGTCTTTATGGCCGGCGCTGCGCGGCCCAAGGTTCGCGGCCCGGCCCTTGGTGGCGACCATCGCGATTGTGGACTCCGCGCCTTGCGCGGCGGCGATCGCCGCTGCCGTCGTCGCGGACGCCATGTCCGCGCCGGCCGCGATTGCCTGGCGGCATGCCTCTACCGCCGGCGCCCAGGCGTCCAGCATCGTCTTCTCGCCCACGGTCGAGCGGCCACGCGCCGCGATTCCGGCCGCGGCCGCCTCCAACGCCGCCAACAGATCGCCGGCGCTGATGCTCGTCTTACCGGCGAGAGCCGCGCCCATGCGCAGCAGCGCCGTGCCGTAGAACACGCCGCTGGAGCCGCCGACGGTGGAGATCAGGATTTTGGCGGCGCCGGCCAGCAGCGCGGCGGCGTCCTGACCTTCCCATTCGGGCAGCTTCGCGGCCACCGCGCTGAAGCCGCGGTCCAGATTGACCCCGTAATCGGCGTCGCCGATCGCCGCGTCCAGGGCCGTGAGCGCCTCGCGTCGATCGTGTACCGCCTCGGCGATGAGGGTGAGCCATTGCCGTATGGTCGTCGCGTCCATGGTACTCACATGCCCCAGCGCAGCGCGGGCGTATGCACCGGCGCATCCCACAGTTCGGTAAGCTCGTCGTCCAGAATAAGTAGGGTAATCGAGCAGCCCGCCATGTCCAGCGACGTGATGTAGTTGCCCACCAGCGACCGCGCGACCCGCAGGCGTTTGGACCAGAGGTGCCGCACCAGGTCATTGAACACCACATAGAGCTCGATCAGGGGCGTGGCGCCCATGCCATTGACGAAGGCCAGCACCTGGTCGTTCGATTCATGGGGCAGGTCCTCGAGAATCGGGCCACAGAGCCGCTCGACGATCTGGGCGGCGGTAGCTAGCGGCTCTCGGTATCGGCCGGGCTCGCCGTGGATGCCAATGCCGATCTCCATTTGGTCGGCTTCTAGCTCAAAGGTCGGCTTTCCGGCGCTGGGCACCGTGCAGGAGGTGAGCGCCATGCCCATGCTGCGGCCATGCGCGTTCACGCGCCGGCAAATCTCGGCTACCTGTGACAAACCGTCGCCGCGTTCCGCCGCCGCGCCCGCGATTTTCTCCGCCGGCACGGTGAGACCTACACCGCGCCGTCCCGCCGTGAACAGGCTGTCGCGGACCGCCACATCGTCGTCGATCACCACGGATTCGACGGTGATCCCCTCGGCCAGGGCCAATTCCGCCGCCATCTCGAAGTTCAGCCGGTCGCCGGTGTAGTTCTTCACGATGTGCAATACGCCGGCCCCGCCGTCAGCCGCGGCAGTGGCGGCGATCACTTGATCGGGGACGGGCGAGGTGAACACTTCACCCGCGCAGGCGGCGTCCAACATGCCGAAACCCACGTAGCCGCCGTGCAGCGGCTCGTGCCCACTGCCGCCGCCGGACACGATCGCCACCTTACCAGGGCGGGTCGGCTCGCGCCGCAGGATCACGCGGTTCGGCAGATCGGCGCGCAACAGGTCAGGATGCGCGGCGACCATCCCCGCCACGGCTTCCGGCACCAGGTTCTCGACCCGATTGAGCAGTTTCTTCATCGGAACACTCCTTCAAGTATGTTGAACCGCGCCGCAAACGCGGGCCTGTCCTATCCAACTACCCGAAAGGCCAGCCGTTGAGGCGGCGGAGCGTGGGCGCCAGGGTCGTTTCCTCGAAGTCCAGGTGCGTCAGCAGCAGGTCGCCGAGCCCGCGCAGGGCGCCGGCAAGCTCATCCCTGGTAGTATTCTCGCCGGTGAGGCGCGACGCGGCGCTCTCTACCCGATCGAGCAACCCGGCGACCACCCTATGATCGGCTTCTAGCTTATCGATCGCCGCGTTGAGGGTTGGGTTCACGCGGCGCAGACCGGGAAAGAACATCGCGTCCTCGCCGTGGTGATGGGAGTGCACGAGGCCGCAGTATTGCAAACAGTTGGTACGCAGGGTCCAGACGATGCTGGTCGATTTCAATTCCTCGATCCGCGCGCGCACCTCATCGGCCGGAGCGCCGTCCTCGATTTGCCCAACCAGGGACGAGATCACCTCAAGATTGTGGCGGATGATGCCGTGAATCCACAACAACTCGCGCAATAGCGCGTCGCCGCGCGGGTTCACCTCGCCCATTGTCACCTGTGTCAAGCCGCGCCTCCTGAAATGTCATGGATCAATCGTGCCGGATCGAGAGTTAGCTACCAAACACGGCGCTTCAGTCGGTGCCGGTGGCAGTATCGTACACTGTATCTCCCGTATAGGGCAGGCCGCCTCACGTTATCATTACTGGTAGAGTCTTTAAGATCGAAATTGATGGCTGCCATGAGTGAGCCCGCGCCTCGCTATATCCGGCCCGAGGAGTACCTTGCCTTCGAAATCTGTTCGTCGTATGTGCCGACGCGCCAGGCGCGGATAGCGACACCGAGATCGATAACCCTACCCTGGTGATCGAGGTGCTGTCGCCTTCAACCGAGCGCATGGACCGCGTCAGCAAGTTGCGCCGCTACGCCCACGCGGGCAGCCTGCGCGAGTACATGCTGGTCAACACCAGGTTCCCGGAAGTCTTCGTCCGCCGGCTTGAGGACGGGCATTGGGTCGCGTCTACCTATGAGCCGTCAGAAACCGTTCGCCTGGACAGCATCGACCTCGGCCTGGATTTCGCGGCGATTTACCGCAACGTGAGCTTGGCGACAAACTAGATTTCAGCCGGGATCGACGATCGCGCCCATAAACAGCAAGCTGCCGCTCGTATTGTCACGTATGGCACAGAAAAACGGCCGATTGACGTCGAATGTAAACGAGTCTATTTGGATCGCGGTGGCCCCAATCCCCACCGACGTGACCGCCGCCGCCAGCGTGCCCATCTCATCCACCTTCACGATCGCCCGATGACGTACGTCCGTGATATACGCGTTCCGTCCCTTGATCATCGCCGTGAACGTGGCCTTATTCGGGTCGAAGGCCGCGGCCATGCCGAGCGCGCTCAATACTGGCCGCAATCCCGCTTCGAAGTCTACCGAGAATCGCGGCATGCGGACCTTACCGTGCCCCAGGCGCATAGCGCCAAGCAGCGTGTTCCAACCGGCGGCATTCAAGGTGCTCACGTATTGCCCCACCGTCGTTCCCGCCGCGGGCAGCACAATAACCATGCTGAACTTCCCGGAGGCATAGGGGAGGGCGACCGCTTGCACGGTATCTGATTGCGTGTAGCTGAAGTTGCCCGATACGCTCATCATCGGCAGAGGCTTTTGCTGGCCGCTGCCGGTCGTGAACGGGCTGGGCTGCGTGGCATAGAGCGGAAACTGCGCGCTCCAGGCGGCTTTAAAGTACAGCGCATTGATCAGGAACATCACGGTTGCCGGATCTATCTTATGCACAATCGACGGAATGAGCCCATGCGTCTGCTGCTTGACCCAGGCGTTGATCGCCCCCGGCGTACTCGGGTTGCTGAAGTCGAGAGTGCGAAGGCCGGCGCCGTAGTACGCGCGCAGCGCCTCGCCGAATCCGGGCACAATCGAGAGTCCTTGCTTCAGCCAGATGGAGTCGGCGATGCTCAATTTGACGGCGGAGTCGCGGCTGCCCAGGCCATCGATCAAGGCCCGGTTGGCAAGGTTGACGTCCGGCTTGCCGATCGCCTTGAGGCCAAGCGTCGACGTCATGGCGGCCAGCGTCGCCCCGCCGGCGCCGTTGTAGGCCATTGCCAGGGCCATCGAGATGCTGAGAGGCGAGAAGAACAGGTTACCGGAGGGCGGCTGTTTCGACAGCGCCGTAGCCAGCTTGAAACTGAAACCGAGATTTGCCGCCAGCACCATATCGGTCGCCGCGCGGGCCCTGGCCGCGCCGGATTCCCCGGCGTCGAGGCTCGAGCCGGCGGCAAGCGTGCCGTCCGGCCAATCGCTGGAGAGCGCCAGCCCGGCGCCCAGGCCGGCAGCCGCGACGGCGCCCTTCTTCAGGAGCGCGCCGCGGCTGCACCGCCATCCCTCGTCGTTGTCAATCATATTTCCGTTCTCCAATGTAGCCACCATAGTATCATGGCAGCGCGGCATTGTCTCGTACCGCCTTAGTAACACAACGGTCCAGGCGTGGTATACGTCACGCTCATGGCACGAGTGGGCAGTTAAACGATGAGCCAAAGATGCCCGTCGTTAATTTCGTGGCAGCAACGACGGATGGAGATGCCCTGACGTTCGTTCGATGGAGACTGTTGTCGAGCTGCGATTCGCCGCGATTGCGACTCGACCGGTGCTCTAGAATAATACGTCGGTTATCGCGTCGAGGAAGCGCGTGACATGCCGCGGCGCGCCGATTGTGACGCGTACCGTGCCGGACAACGCCGGCGTGCGGTCCGACACCAGCACTCCTCGCGCCTCGAGATCCGCCGTCAGACTCCGCGCCGCCGCGTCGCCGGCAAACCGCAGTAAGACGAAATTCGTCGATGTTTGATGCACGTATACTCCGTGCCGCCGGCCCCAGGCGGCCACGCGTCGTTGGCCGGCCATCACCGCGCGCACGCGGCGGCGCAGCGCGTCCTGCTGCCTGAGGTTCGCCAGCGCGAGGGCTATCGACGATCCGGCCAGCGAATACGCGGGCAGCACCTTCCGCACCGCGTCGATCACTGGCGGATGCGCCACCAGATAGCCGACCCGCGCGGCGGCAAGTCCGTATGCTTTGGAGAAGGTGCGAACCACCGCTACGTTGGCCGGCGGCATGCCCAGATCGAGAATGCTCCGGCCCCCATATTCCGCGTATGCTTCGTCCACCAGCAGCAGTGTGTTCGGCGCCGCCGCCGCCAATTCGAGGCTTTGCTCGGGCGCCAGCATGTCTCCGGTCGGGTTCGCGGGCGATACCACGACCGCCATGCGCGGGCCGCGGCGCAATTCCGCCTTGAACGCCTCAAACGGGAACGCCAGATCCGGTCCGTACGGCACCCACTGGATGGAGGCCCCGACGCCGCGCGCCGCCGTGGGGAACTCCACGAAGGTGGGCATGGGCAGCACTAGATCATCACCGGGGTCGAGATAGGCACGGATCAGGCCATAGATGGCCTCGTCGGCGCCCGCCGTGACCTTGACAAAGCGGCCGGGAATGCCGAGGCGCGCGGCAAGGTCGTCTTGCAGCTCGTGCGGCGTCGCGTACATGGCGAGGTCGGCGTTGACCGGCATGGTCACGCGAACCAGGGGGCCGCTGAGGTCCTCATTGAGGTCCAGCCGCAGGTAGCCCGCGCGGTCCACGCGAGGCTCGGGCGGAAGCGGCGCGGCCGCGACCACGTTCCTGGGACTGGGTCCGCTGACCAGGGTATCGGCCAACACGCGCGAGACCTCCCTTGTGCTGCTGTTCGGCGCTGACCATACGGCATCGCCGGGCCGACTGATAGGGACGGTCCACGCCCGTGCCTCGCGGCGTTCCGCATAGTGCAATATTACCGCACGGCAGCCCCCGAACGAACCCGGCGGCGGAGAACGTACTTCGGCATGGACTGCGGTCTATGTCAAAACACCAAAACACGTTGATGCCCATTTCGGCGTGGTCCGCGACCCAGGCCATCGGCAAGTTTCGGCGTGGCCAGCGATCAGGAGTCGTGTTCTTTCACGTCCAGCACCCGCGCGCCCGTGATTCTGAGCAGC
>JANWHV010000083.1 GCA_025450255.1 Chloroflexota bacterium
CCGGTGGCGGGTTTGCCCGCCTGTAGATGAGATCGGGTGCGGATGCTGCCCTCAGCCTCATCATGTGAGGCATTTTTTTTGCCCGGATACGTAGGAACACAATGAGCGAGACCATCTGGTGGCAGGACGGTCATCCGGCCCTGATCGATCAAACTCGACTTCCCTTCAATGTTGTCGAGTTGCATTGCCGCAGCGTTGAGCAGGTCGCTGAGGCAATCACCAGCTTGCGTATCCGCGGGGCGCCCGCGATTGGCGTCGCCGCGGCCTACGGCGTGGCGTTGGCTGCCAGGCTAGCCGTGGGGCGCGGCGCCCGGTCAGAAGACTTTGCCGTGTCCGTGGCCGCTGCCTGCGACCGGCTGGCCGCGACGCGCCCGACGGCGGTGAATCTGTTTTGGGCCATTGAGAGGCTCCGGCGCATTGCTTCCACCGACGTAACAGCACCGTCGATTCTCGCCGCGCGCTTGCTCGACGAAGCCCGCGCCATAGCGGACGACGACGCCCGCGCTTGCCGGCGGATGGGGGAGTTGGGCGCGCCGCTGATTAGCGCCGGCATGAGCGTGCTCACGCACTGCAACGCCGGCGCCCTTGCCACCGCCGGTATCGGCACGGCCACGGCGCCTATCTTCGTGGCGCATGAGCAGGGGAAGCGTCCCCATGTCTATGTTGACGAAACCCGCCCGCTGCTGCAGGGCGCCCGCCTTACCGCCTGGGAGTTGCATAAGGCAGGCGTGCGTTTCACGCTGATTACGGACAACATGGCCGCGCATACCATGCGGCTTGGCCGTATTCAGGCGGTTTTTGTCGGTTCCGACCGCATCGCGGCAAACGGTGACGTCGCGAACAAGATCGGTACCTATGGTGTAGCCCTGGCGGCTCAGGCGCATGGCATTCCGTTTTACGTCGTCGCGCCAATCTCGACCGTCGATCTCAACACGTCAAATGGTAGCGGCGTGGTCATTGAAGAGCGGCCGCACGACGAAGTGCGCACGGCGCGCGGCCACCACCTGGTCCCTGACGATTACCCCGTATTTAATCCCGCGTTCGACATCACGCCAGCCGCGCTGGTAACGGCTATCATCACCGAGCGCGGCATCGTGCGCCCGCCCCTCGCGGCGGGGCTGGCCGCAGTCGCGTCAGCATGTAAGGAGACGGCATGAGCAAGGCACGCATAGGAGTTATTGGTGGCAGCGGCCTGTACGCCATGGACGAACTGACCGACATCGAGGAGGTACAGGTCAGCACGCCGTTTGGCGACCCAAGCGACGCGATCACCATCGGCACGCTCGTCGGCGAGCGCGTGGCGTTCCTGCCCAGACACGCACGCGGACACCGTATTTTGCCCTCTGACATACCGGTGCGCGCGAATATCTACGCCTTGAAGAGCCTTGGCGTTGAATGGGTGATTGCCGCCAGTGCCGTTGGCAGCTTGCGTGAGGAGATTGCGCCTCAGCACATGGTGATTCCCGATCAATTGATCGATCGGACGAAGAACCGCATTTCCACGTTCTTCACCACGGGGCTGGTCGGTCACGTCGGCTTCGCCGACCCTTTCTGCCCAACCCTCTCGACGCTACTTGTCGCGGCGGCCAAGCAGGCGGGCGCCACCGTTCACCGCGGCGGCGCGTATGTCTGCATGGAAGGGCCGGCCTTCTCCACGCGCGCGGAATCGCATATGTACCGATCGTGGGGCGCGAGCGTGATCGGCATGACCGGCTTGCCCGAGGCAAAACTGGCGCGCGAAGCGGAGCTGCACTATGCCATGATCGCGCAAAGCACCGATTATGACTGCTGGCGCGAGTCCGAGGAGGCGGTTACCGCTGAGATGGTCATGGGAAACGTAGCGCGGAATATCCACACCGTGCGGCGCAGCCTGCTGGCCTTGATTCCAACCATCCCCGCACGGGCATCGTGCCCGTGTCCGCAAGCGCTATCGACCGCGATCCAAACCGCTCCGGATGCTATTTCCGCCGAAGCCGCGAAACACCTCGGTCTCATCTATGAAAAGTATGCCAGATAGATGGACGACGCGGCCGCGTCTTGTATCGGCCGACAAGGAAAAAGGAGCAGCATATGACCACTGAAACCAGCGTGAAGTATGACGTCAAGGACATTTCACTGGCGCGTCAGGGCCGCGACCGCATCGAGTGGGCGGCGACCCAGATGCCGGTCCTGGGCCTGATCCGCGAGCGCTTCGAGCGCGAGAAACCGCTGCAAGGGATGCGTATCGCGGCCTGTTTGCACGTCACGACCGAGACGGCGAACCTCGCCATCACCATGAAGGCGGGCGGCGCGGACGTCGTCCTCTGCGCGTCGAATCCTTTGTCGACCCAGGACGACACGGCCGCCGCGCTGGTCCGCGAGTACGGCATCAGCACATTCGCCATTAAGGGCGAGGATTCCGCGAGTTACTATCGTCATATCAACGCTGCTATCGACTCAGCCCCACAGGTGACGATGGACGATGGGTGCGACCTGGTCACCTGTTTGCACACCGGGCGTAAAGATATGCTCGGCGCCGTATTCGCCGGCACCGAGGAGACGACGACCGGCGTCATTCGGTTGCGCAGCATGGCGGCTGAAGGAGTGCTGCGCTACCCCGTGATCGCGATCAATGAAGCGGATACCAAGCACCTGTTCGACAATCGCTATGGCACGGGCCAGAGCACCATGGACGCAATCATGCGCAGCACGAACGTGCTGCTGGCCGGTCGGACCGTCGTGGTGTGCGGATACGGCTGGTGTGGGCGCGGTGTCGCCATGCGCGCGCATGGGCTAGGGGCGCACGTCATCGTCACCGAAGTGAATCCGACGCGTGCGCTTGAAGCGCTGATGGACGGTCATCGCGTGGCATCGCTCGAGGAGGCGGTCAAGCTGGCCGATCTGGTGATCACCGTAACCGGCAACCTCAACGTCGTCGACCGGCGGCATATTGCCGGCCTCAGGGACGGCGTAATTCTGGCGAACTCCGGCCACTTCAACGACGAGATCAATCTCACCGCGCTTGCCGAAGGCGCGACGGTACGCACGGTTCGAGACTTTGTGCAGGAGTACAAGCTCGCCGACGGCAGGCGTGTGTATGTGCTGGCTGAGGGGCGTCTCGTCAATATTTCCGCTGCCGAAGGCCATCCGGCCGCGGTCATGGATATGAGCTTTGCCAACCAGGCGCTGAGCCTGGAATATCTCAAGGCCAACGGCGCGCAGCTGAAGCCGGGCGTACACATTGTTCCGGAGGCCATCGACAAGCAAGTCGCCGCGACGAAGCTGAAATCGATGGGCGTGGGCATCGATACGCTGACCGACGAGCAGGTGACCTATCTCGCGTCATGGCAGTCCGGGACCTGAGATACATGTTGCCGCCTGGTTCCATCGTCGGACCAGGTGGCGATCAGATATGATCGCGCCCTCGCCGTTTGCGCGGGGGCCAAGCTGGAGAAGGCAGGATGCACGAACACCGAACATTGTTTACCTCCGAGTCCGTCACCGAGGGCCACCCCGACAAGATGTGCGATCAGATATCCGACGCCGTGCTCGACGAGTTGCTTCGTCAAGATCCTCAGTCGCGCGTTGCCTGTGAGGTCGCGACCACCACCGGCCTTGTGCTGGTGATGGGCGAGATTACGACCGAGGGTTATGTGGACATCGCGCCCCTGACGCGCAGAGTGATCCAGGACATTGGCTACACCGACGCAAGCTATGGCTTTGACTACAAGACGTGTGGCGTCATGGCTTCGATCGGCGTGCAGTCCTCCGATATCGCCCAGGGCGTGGACGGATCGCTCGAGCACCGCCTGGGCGAGGGGCGCGACGCGGAGTACGACGCCGTGGGCGCGGGCGATCAGGGCATGATGTTTGGCTACGCGTGCACGGAAACCCCTGAGCTTATGCCGCTCCCCATTAGCCTCGCGCACGCGCTCACTCGACGGCTGGCGCATGTGCGAAAGCAGGGCGATCTCGGCTACTTGCGCCCCGATGGGAAGTCCCAGGTCTCGGTCGAATACATTGATGGCAAGCCGTCCCGCATTGACACTATCGTCATCTCGACCCAACATGCCTCGGACACGCCGATCGATCGCATTCAGTCCGATATGCGTCAACACGTGATCGATGCCGTCGTTCCCCCCGGCATGCTGGACGGGCACACCCGCTACTTCGTTAACCCGACTGGTAGGTTCGTGATCGGCGGGCCGCAGGGAGATGCCGGCTTGACTGGCCGAAAGATTATCGTCGATACGTATGGCGGCATGTCCCGCCACGGCGGTGGCGCCTTCTCCGGCAAGGATCCGACCAAGGTAGACCGGTCGGCCAGCTACGCGGCCCGCTGGGTGGCGAAAAATGTCGTCGCGGCTGGGCTGGCCGAGCGCTTCGAGGTGCGGGTGGCATACGCAATCGGCGTCGCGCATCCTGTCTCGATTGGCGTGGAAAGCTTCGGCACGGCGGCAATAAGCGAGGCACGTATCGAAGAGCTTATCCGAGAGCACTTCGATCTCCGCCCTGCCGCGATAATTCAGGAGTTGAATCTCCGCCGCCCCATCTATCGTCAAACCGCGAGTTACGGCCATTTCGGGCGCCTGGATCTCGATCTGCCCTGGGAGAGAACTGACCGCGCAACCGCTCTGCGCGCGTCCGCTGGATTGGAGCCGGCGCTGGCGACGGCGCGCTGACCGTGTGTAACGCCGGTTGCCGCTCCACGGTCGTCACCAGGCGCGCGCCTGGTGACGACCGTGAGTTGCCGCCGCTCCGCTCACATACGACGGCGTGAACATGATTGCGCCTCCGCGGCCTGGCCCAATGGCGCGAGTGTGCGCGATCTGCGGACTGCATCACGTACCAGGCACGTCATGCCCGGTCGTGGGCCACCTACCCGTGCTCGCCGCCAATTCCACCCTGGCGCCCGGTCAGGTCGTGGGCGGGCGGTTTCGCATTGTCGGTATCGCCCATCGCTCGAGCATGAGCATCGTCTATCGTGCCGTGGACGAGCGCACGCGTTTTCAGCCGGTGGCCGTGAAAGAGTTCTCCGGCGCCGGCCTGCCCAGCGAGGAGCGCGCCGAGTCGCTCAAGTGGCTGGCTCGCGAGGCCGGACTGCTCTCGTCGTTGAGCGAGCCGCACCTCGCGACACTGATCGCCGCCTTCAGTGAGGGCGACCATCATTACCTGGTAATGCCGTATCTGGCCGGCGAAACTCTGAAGGAGCTGTACGACCGTATTGGCCCACTACCGGAGATCGACGTCGTCCATTGGGCCAAAACGCTGGCCGACATTCTCATCTATATGCATGGCCAGGAACCACCGATCATTCACAGAGACTTGAAACCGGCGAATATCCTGTTGCGCCCCGACGGCCAACTCATGCTGCTCGATCTTGGCGTCGCGCGCCCCCTGCCATATGGGGAGGTGGGGACCGCAATTGGCACGCCCGGATACGCGCCTCCAGAACAATACCAGGGCTTCGCGGATGCGCGGAGCGACCTGTATTCGCTCGGCGCGACCATGCATTTTCTGCTCACCGGGTACGATGCCGAGCGTGCCGTGCCATTCCGCCATCCGCGCATTCGCGAGCTGAATCCTGGCATAAGTCGGGCTATGGAGCGGCTGATCGCCCGACTTCTCAACGTCGCGCCGGGGCACCGGCCCGCCGATGCGGTCAGCGTACGGAACCAGCTTGTGAACCTGGATGTCTACGGAACCACGGTCGTGAGCGCTCTCTATGCCAATATGATGCAGTTGCTGACCGCGGGCACATTGTGTATCCTCGGCTTGCAGTATGCGTCGATTCAGGCATCAAACGGCGATCTGACCGGCATCCTGAGTCCACTCCCCGTGATACTTGGATTGGCGCCTGCCTTCGTGCCCGCGGTTCGCCAGGCCGCCAGGCACGAGCGGTTGATCGCGCGGGCCCGGCGGAACGGTATTAACGCCGTGTGGATACCGTATGTCGGGTACATCTTTGCCCAGGCCGTGCTTGAGGGTTCCGGGCAGTGGGTGGGCCTGATTTTCGTGTGTCTTTCCATTGTGTGGATGTCGCTGTTTTGGTATCGTGCCGAGACGCGCCTTCGGCACGCCAATGAAGCGGATCACGACTCCGACCCAGCCGCCCAACCGCAACTTCAGCCATAGGTACCCATGCTTTGTCGTTCCAGAAGCGCGCGCCTCATTGTCCAATCGGGTTCGCACGGACGCCGCCAAAGCCTGTACCCTGTAACGAGATTGACAGCATGCGTGGAGCGTATCTGGAGTCCGATGTCAGCACCTGCAACTGCCGCGCGCGAGACGATCGTCATCCTCGACTTTGGTTCCCAATATAGCCGGCTTATCGCGCGTCGTATCCGAGAGTGCAATGTCTATTGCGAGCTGCTGCCGCCGAACGTGCCCTGGGATCGCATTGCGGCATTGAATCCCAAGGGTTTCGTGCTCAGTGGCGGCCCGTGCAGCGTGTATGACCCCGGCGCGCCTCAGGCGCCGGCCGAGGTGCTTGCTAGCGGGTTGCCGATACTTGGTATTTGCTACGGCATGCATCTGTTGGCCCATCAACTCGGCGGATCGATCATCGGCTCACGGCAGCGCGAGTTTGGGCCCGCGGAGCTGGAGGCGATCGATCGATCCGGTATCTTCGCCGGGCTCCCGGCTGCCTTTAGAGCATGGATGAGCCATGGGGATTCCGTTGGGGATCTTCCGCCAGGCTTCAGGGTTATCGGCAAAACGGACACCACCCCGGTAGCCGCCATCGCCGATGACCGCGGCCGCATCGGCGTCCAGTTCCATCCCGAGGTGCTCCACACCTCTGTTGGCAGCCAACTTCTGCGCACCTTCGCGCGCGATATCTGCGGCTGCCATGGCACGTGGACGCCCGAAAACGTGATCGAGGAATCGGTCGCGCGCATTCGATCGCAGGTTGGCGATGGCCGCGTGCTTTGCGCTCTGAGCGGCGGCGTCGATAGCGCGGTGGCCGCCACATTGATTGCCGAGGCCATCGGCGATCGGCTGATCTGCGTCTTCGTGGATAACGGTCTGCTCCGCCAGGACGAGGGCGTCCAGTTGCTCACAGTTTTCCAACGTGACATGAATATCCGCGTGGAGCACGCGGATGCTCGCCATCGGTTCCTCGACGCTCTGGCGGGGGTAGAGGACCCCGAGGAGAAACGTAAGATCATCGGGCGTACCTTTATCGATGTCTTTCAGGCTGAAGCCGAACGCGTGCGCCAGGATTTTGGCGAAGTCCGCTTTTTGGCCCAGGGCACGCTCTACCCGGTCGTCAATGAGAGCACAAGCCATGAGACGGGTAACGCCGCGAAGATCAAGACGCACCACAATGTCGGTGGTTTGCCCGAGGATTTGCCGTTTGATCTGGTCGAGCCGCTGCGCTACTTGTTCAAAGACGAAGTGCGAAAAGTGGGCATAGCGCTTGGCCTGCCCGAGCCGATGGTGTATCGCCAGCCTTTCCCGGGTCCCGGACTTGCCGTCCGCATCCTTGGTGAGGTCACCGAGGAGCGGCTCGACGTGCTCCGCGCCGCCGATCATATCGTCGTGAGCGAGATCAAGCGCGCCGGTCTGTATCGCGATCTCTGGCAATCGTTTGCCGTCCTCACGCCGCTCCGCAGCGTGGGCGTCATGGGTGACTATCGTACATACGCGAACGTGCTGGCAATCCGGGCGGTAACCAGTGACGACGCCATGACGGCGGATTGGGCGAGATTGCCGTACGAGGTTCTTGCCGCCATCGCGAATCGCGTGGTGAATGAGGTGCCGTCCGTGAATCGCGTGGTGTACGACATCAGCTCGAAGCCCCCGGCCACTATCGAATGGGAGTGACGCCGTGAAGGCCCTCATTATCGGTAATGGTGGTCGTGAGCATGCGCTTGCCTGGAAGCTGGCGCAGAGCCCAGCCGTCACTATCACCTATGCCGCGCCGGGAAACTATGGCACCAATCTTGTCGGCGCCAACGTCAACATTCCGCTGACCGATCCCGAGGGATTGGCCGATTGGGCGGTTGAGAACACTATCGATCTCACGGTGGTCGGACCCGAATCCGCCCTCGCGTATGGAGCGGTGGATGTCTTTCAAGATCGGGGCTTACGTGTATTTGGGCCGTCCAGGGCGGCGGCCAGGATCGAGACGAGCAAGACGTGGGCCAAGGGGTTCATGGTCCGTCACAATATCCCAACCGCGCCATACCGTGAATTTGAAGACCTGAGCGGCGCCGATCGCTATCTTGACTCGCTGCGAGGCGATGATTTCCCCCTCGTCGTCAAGGCGGACGGGCTTGCCGCCGGCAAAGGCGTCACCATCGCCGTCGACCGCGCCGCCGCGCTCGATGCCGTCCGTTCCATATTGACGCCGTCGCGGGGTAAACCCGCGCAGAGCGTGCTGGTCGAGAGCTACCTCGACGGCTATGAAGTCTCGTTCATGGCTATCTCGGACGGCAAGACTGTATGGCCCCTGGAGCCGGCTCGTGACTATAAGCGCGCCTTTGATGGGGACACCGGGCCAATGACTGGCGGCATGGGCGCGTTCTCGCCGGTTGCGTCCGTTGACCCAACCCTGTCCGAGCTCATTATGGAACGGATCATGCGGCCGGCAATCGCGGGCATGGCCGCGGAGGATCTGCCTTATACGGGTGTGCTGTACGCCGGGCTGATGATCACCCGATCCGGACCAATGGTCCTGGAATTCAACGCGCGCTTCGGCGATCCTGAAACGCAGGTGGTGTTGCCCAGGCTGCTGAGCGACCTCTATCTGGTGCTCGACGCCGCGATCGATAGCCAGTTGAATGATCTGCAGCCGCTGCGCTGGAGCGCCGACGCGACCTGCGGCGTGATCCTGGCGTCCGGCGGCTACCCCGGGGAGTTTGAAACCGGCTTTGGCGTGCTCGGCACCGCGGATGTGGGCTCCGGCGCCCTGGTTTTCCATAATGGCACTCGCGACCCCTATGACAAAGGTACCGAACTCGTAACGCCAAAAATCGTCGCCGCGCCAAAAGGCGGCATGCTGCGGGGCCAGGGTGTGAGTAGCTGGTTTCTTCCCTCCAGGTCACGGTCAAAGGCGGCCGATAAACAAGCGACAAGGATATCGCGTGACCCCTTCAGCCAGCTAGTCACCGCCGGCGGGCGCGTGTTGACGGTAGTTGGCCGTGGCCGGGCGCTTGCCGACGCGCGCGCGTCGGCATACCGCGCCGCTGAGCTCATTACATTTACGGATGGATGGTGCCGGGGCGATATCGGTGAGTTCGGGGTCCAGGAGCCTGCCGAATGAAGCGGGCGCCCTACGCCAGGCTGTGCGGCGCCCTGGCAATCTGCGTGACAGTCGTGGCGGGCAGCGCGCGCATTGGCGCCGCTGCTCAGGAACAAGGCAGCCGCATTTCTCAGGCGCCAGCCAGGGCGACTCCGCGCGCCGCCGCGCCGACCGGCACGCCACGCCCCAAGCCGCTAATCAGGGGCATTCCGCAACCCGCGGCGACCACAAAGCCGCCTACCTTTGGCGCCCTTGACCATTCAATCGTCTATGACGACGGTGTTCAGGTGCTTCTGGTTCCGGCGAATGGTGCAGGACGCGTCGGTCTGGCGAATATCTCGGCGAGCCCCTATCCCTTTAATCGCCCCCGGTACGCCGGCTGGCAGTTCATGTATTACGACAATGCCTTCTATCTGGGCGATGTCTTCGGCCACCACACGCCCATCGCCGCGCCCGTTGCCTCCGGCGAGCAGGTATATGACGCCATGCCGTCGCCGGACGGACAATTCATCGCCTGGGTGCTCGTTTCGCAGGCGCCCTGGAACGGCGCCATGTTTAGTATGGGCGCGAGCCGAATTGTGCTAACCGATCAGACGGGCGGTAATGCCCGCGTCGTGCTGCAGCAGCCTATCGACGCCAGTGGCAGCGTGCCGATTATATTCGGCTGGCGGTATGGCCGCCCACCCACCTTGCTGGTGCAAAATAGTTACGGTTTCGTCGGTTTGCACAAGGGCCTGGAGGAGTTCGACCCCGTGCTTGACGATTTGGTCGGGGACTGGCTGCCTCCGCTTGGCGAAGATACCCAGCCAATCGGCGAGGTACTTGGATTGAGTCCCGGCGGCCACAGCATCGTCTATGCCACGAGCGACGCCGTGGCGCCATCCGGCGAGGGCCCACTGCCGTCCGCGATAAACGTGATGTCGTTTGACGGTCGCAAGGTCTATCATCTTGACATCGCGTCAGCGCATCACGACAAGGCGCTGCCTAAACAGCCCGTACCAAGCATGTACGCCTTTAGCCGTCAGGCATTTGTCTCGCCCGATGAATCGCATATCGCGTACACCCGGCTCGACTTCATTTATCCAAAGGGCGCCCTGACGCCGTATATCCGCCCGGTTGCGTGTCTGGCGAACATCGATGGATCGGGAAAAGTCGATCTGGCTGCCGGCTATCGGACGATGGGCTGGACAGACTCGCATACACTGGTGTTAAGAAAGGACGATGAACCGGATACCGGCCTCTATTCGTACGATATCAACACCAAGGCTACATCGTTGATCGTCAAAGGCGTGAACCTCGAGGTCGCCGGAATCGTGCCGTAACCTGTACTGGCGATGGGGTTTCGCGGAAGGTTGAGATAGCAATGCGCCGACTCTTGCGGCGACAGGTTGCTCGGGCCGGCCTCCTCGCGTTTTTGTTCACATGCGGCGCCTCCGCCCAAACGTCCGCCGGCGACGCGCTGGGCGCCGGCGACCAGGGTATGACACTGATCGTATCGCCCTCCGCCGTTCCGCCAAATGTCGCGGCCAGCCTCACGGCTCGCGTCCTCGACTCACGCGGCATGCCTGTTTCGGGCGTCATGCTCGGCGTCGACGGCGCCACGACCACCGGAAGCATTCCCGTAACCAGCACTGGCCCCACGCAAATAACCATTCAGGCTGTTCCGGCCGGCTCTATTCGCGTTACCGCCAGCAAGGACGGTTTCCAAAGCGTAACCGCCAATGTCACGATAGCGGCCCCTAAAAGCCCCGCCACCGTCACCACTATCTCGCCGGAAATGGGAATCGTCGCGCAGGGCGTCACCCTAACCCGTCCGGCCCATGTGAACGATCCCCTGTTCTTTCAATGGCGAGCCACGACCGATGCAACGCAGCGCGGCAGCTTGACCTTTGCCGACGGGAGCGTTCTGAATCTCGATCGCAATACGAGCGTACTGATTAAGAGCCCGTCGCGAACGTTCATCCAGACGGGCCAGGTATTTCTCCAGATAACGCAGGGGGGATCCGCGCACGATCTGGAAACAGGAAACGCTGTTGCCGCGTCCCTCGGCACGCGCTATGCCGTGCGTGTGCACAACGGCGCCGCGACCTTCAGTGTGCTGAATGGCCGCCTGAGCGTACGTAACGCCGGCAAGGCTGTATCGCTCGGACCCGGCCAGGAGACCAGCTTCAGCGGTGGCGCTCAGCCGTCCGCCCCTGGCGCGTCGTCATCCTCCGGCCCCGCAAGTTGGGCGCGGACCCTCCCTGCCCTGGCGAGTGCCAACACCGCCGCGATCGCGTATTTGCTCCGGAACAAGGGTCACCGTCTGGATTTCTTTTCCATCGAATCGCAAACGGTCACTCAGTCTATCGCGCTGCCGAACGCAGCGCTCGGCGACAGCCTTTCTCGCGACGGCTCGACGCTGCTGTTGGCTACGACGGCCGGCGTGCTTGCCCTCCCCGCCGCTGGTGGCGTCCCTCGCTCGGCGGGCCCAACAATGAAGACCGCGGCCTTATCGCCAATGCCGGGTACGCTCGTGGCGGTGGCCGACGTTTCGGCTGCCGCCATTGACGTTATCGATACGAGTACGGGCGGCGTCACGCATCGTATTGCTCTCGGTTATCCGCCTACCGGAATCGCGGCTTCGCCGGATGGAAGCACCGGCGTGGTAACCGGCAAGGGCAGGGTATCGCTTGTGAACCTCCAGCTTGGCGCCGTTCTGGTGGCGCGACACGTCGCCGGACTCCCTGGACGCCCGAGCTATGCTGCCGATAGTACGCTGGCATATGTGCCGATTCCAGCCGAGGGCACGCTGCTCGAAATGTCAGCGGCGGCTAACGGCCTGGTTGGCCGCATCCGGCTCGGCCCCGCGAAATCCGTGTTTCCGTCCTCGGTCGCCGGCACGGACGGTCGCGTCTATGTGGCGGATTCGAGCGGTAGAAGCATAGATGTAGTGGACCCGGCTCACCTCAGAGTTTTGACACGCTTCCACGTTGCCGCTCATCCCCTGGGCGTAGCCCTGGCGCCGGACGGCAAGTTAGCCGTGGTGACAAGCGCGCCGTCCGTATTTTTGGAAATCGACCCAACCGATGGCTTTATTCTGGGCCGCGTGCCCTTCGCGAACTTGTATACGCCGCTGACCGTCGCCGCGGGCCAGGTTCTCAATCGCCCCGGCGCGCAACCAGCGGGCAGCAGGACCTACTCCGTCACCCTCGGTTCGTCAGTGGTCCTGCCCACACCCGCCACACCCGTGCCGGCCGCGACGCCAGTATATGGGCAGACGACGAGTACCGCGACATCTCAGGCAACACCCCCGGAAGTGCAATCGACGGCGACCCCAGCGCAAACCGCGACGCGGCAGCCAACGCCCAAATACAGTCCGCCGCTATCCGCCACACCTACCGGAAACCCAAATGCGCCTCCGTCAGCCACCGCGACCCCAACCCCGACCGCTACCTATGTATCGTAGCCACCAATGAAGCCTCGTCCAGGCGGCGCCTCTCGTTCGTAAAGAGTATGCGCCTGCCGTATGCTTGCCGGTATCCTTATAGGTGGTGGTTTCGTGACACAAGCCTGAACGATTGCTTGGCTTGGCTTGCTGACGGATCCGGCGCGGTCAATACGACACACATGGACGTGATCGCGCACAGTATGGCGACCTAACGCGGCTGCATTCGGCGGCCACGTCTGTAGCGGAATGGAGAGCGGCATGGCAATCACCGGGCGGGGCATCGTGGCGCGTGCGGCGGGCGCCCCCGTTGCTGTCGAAGAACTCATAATCGACTCGCCCGGCGCGGGTGAAGTTCTGGTGCGGATCCTGGCCAGTGGCGTGTGCCATACCGATCTTCACGTCGTCAATCGCTTCGCGTCTGAGAAAGACCAGTTTCTGCTGGGCCACGAGGGAACCGGCATCGTCGAGGAGGTCGGCCCTGGCGTTGACTCGCCCAAGATAGGCGATAAGGTCATTCTTGCCTGGCGCGCGCCCTGCGGCAAATGCCGCTTTTGCCTTATCGGCCAGCCGCATCTGTGCGCGGCCAGCCTGAACGCCGAGCGGCGAATGCATACTAAAGACGGCAACACTCCTATTCCCGCCCTCGGCATTGGCACGTTCTGCACGCACACGGTCGTACACGCCAGGCAGGCTATTCCGATTCCTTCCAACGCGCCCGCCGCGCAGACATGCCTTATTGGGTGCGGTGTTATGACCGGCGTCGGCGCCGTACTATACACCGCGAACATCCGGCGCGGCAGCACCGTGGCCGTGTTCGGCTGTGGCGGCGTAGGCGCGAACGTCATTCAAGGGGCGCGTATCGCCAACGCGCGCCAAATTATCGCCGTGGATCTCGCCGACAATAAGCTCGAATGGGCAAAGACGTTCGGCGCAACGGATCTTGTGAATCCAAAAAACGGCGACGTGGTCGAACAAATCAAGAAGCTGACAGACGGCTTTGGCGTCGATTATTCATTCGAGTGCATCGGCCTGCCCACCACGCTCTTGCAGGCGCTGATGTGCCGAGATCTGGCCGGGACCTGTGTCCTGATCGGCGTTCCTGGCGCCGGACCCGTACTCGATCTGCCGATGCAGAACTTTTTTGATATTGGCGGCTCGCTGCGCGTGAGCTGGTATGGCGATTGTTTGCCGTCGCGCGACTTCCCGATGCTCACCGACTGGTACACAAAAGGCGTGCTGCAGCTTGACGAGCTTGTAACGCGCGAAATCGGGCTAGAAGACGTCAACGAGGCGTTCCATGCCATGGAGCGCGGCGAAACCCTGCGATCGGTGATCGTATTCCCCGAGCACTGACGTGCCTGGGCATATTGTCGTCGCGTTCCCAAGACCCTGGGTGAGTCATGATGCAAGACACCGCCGTGGTCAACCTGGAGGGCACGGTCGAGCGTGTCACGTTTTTCAACCCGGAGACCGGATTTAGCGTCATTCGCCTGCGTGTTCGAGGCCGGCGCGACCTGGTCGCCGTCGTAGGCGTGCTGCCCGCCGTACAGCCCGGAGAGTTGCTGGTACTCTCCGGGCACTGGCATATTGAGCCGCGACATGGTACGCAATTCGTGCCGGCCACGGCGGAGATTTCGCGGCCGTCGGATGTCGACGGCATCATCCGGTACCTTGGCTCGGGCTTGATCCGGCAAATCGGGCCGGTGTTGGCGCGGCGCATAGTCGCCGTGTTCGGTTCCGACACGCTGGAGATTCTCGATCGAACGCCGGACAGAGTACGCGAGGTGCCGGGCATTGGCCGGCAGCGCGCGGATGCCATTAGCGTGGCCTGGCGGGAACATCGCGCTCTCCGTGGCATTGTCTCGTTCCTCTCGGACCACCAATTGAATCCGCGCTTCGCGCCCCGCTTGCTCCGCGCCTTCGGACCTGAAGCGCCGCGAATCCTCGCCGCGAACCCCTACCGCCTCGTGGCCGAGGTTCCGGGCCTGGGCTTCGCGGCCGCCGATACGCTTGGCGCCGCGATTGGCGTGCGCAAAACGTCGCCCGCTCGCTTGCAGGCTGCCGTGCAGTCCGTACTGATTGCGGCATCCGAGAACGGCGACACGCGTCTTGCCAGACCAGATCTGATCGCGGCGGCCGTCAGGGTCGCGGGCGTCGACCCTGGATTGATTGACGCCGCTATTCGCCAGCAGGCCGCCGCCGGCACGATCACCTTCGGCGATGCCGCGGAATCCGGGCGCCGGGAACAGCGGCCTGGCGGCGCGGCCACCCAGCCAATTGCCGTGCCTGACGCGCCGTTGAATCCGCGTGTCCGTGTCTATGAGTCGCCATCGCCATACGCGGCGGACACCGCGAGCGCGACGGTTGGCTTGAGCGGCCTGGTACGAGCGGAAGTAGATCTGGCCACGCGATTGACGGCGCTCATCCGCCGGTCCGGCGCGCCTATCGACCGTGTCGACGCCGTCCTCGCTGCCGCCCCATATGGCCAGAGTTTGAGCGAGGAGCAGTATCAGGCGGTCCGCCTGGCCGCGAGCTCGGGTCTCTTCGTGTTGACTGGCGGTCCGGGCGTGGGAAAGACAACCACCGTCAAGGCGCTCGCCCGCCTCCTCGCAAACTTGAAGTATTCCCTGGCATTGGCCGCGCCTACCGGCAAAGCGGCAAAACGCCTTGGCGACGTGGTTGGGGTCGAGGCAAGGACGCTGCATCGCTTGCTTGGGGCCGGCGCCAGGGGGTTCCGTCACGGTCCGGATGATCCGCTGCCATTCGATGTCGTGATCGTGGACGAATGTAGCATGCTGGACACCTCGCTGGCGCGTGCCGTGGTGCGAGCCATCGGGCCGCGCACGCGGTTGGTCCTCGTCGGCGACGCGGACCAACTGCCGAGCGTCGGCCCAGGCCAGGTACTGCGTGACCTGTTGTCGGCCGGCGCCGTGGCGTCCACGCGTCTGGTGGATATTTTCCGACAATCCGCGGCGAGCAAGATCGTGACCAACGCGCACAGGATTCGCTCGGGCTCTCTTCCTGAACTTGCCGCCCCCGCCGCCTTCGCGGAGGGCGCTGATTGCTTGTTTGTACGCGCCGGGCCGTCCCAGGTGGCGGCGCTGGGCGCCGAGTGGGCGAGCACCCGCTTACCACGGCTCCTTGGCGTGCCGCCGGCGGACGTACAAGCGCTGGCGCCGCTCACACGTGTGTGCCAGACGCTCAACGCCGCCCTGCAGGCGCGGTTGAATCCGTTGAATGGTCGCCCGGAGCGTCCTCATGGCGCCCTCGGTCTGCGGGTGGGCGATCGCGTGATTCAGACCCGCAATAATTACGATTTAGCGGTATTCAACGGCGATACCGGCGCGGTGACTTCGCTGACCACGGATACGGTCGAGGTAGACTTTGGCGATGATCGTCGTGTCGTCTATGGCGCGGACGACCTGCTAGAGCTCGATCACGCGTACTGCTTGACGGTGCACCGAGCGCAGGGCAGTGAATGGCAAGGCGTCGTTATCCTCCTGTCGTCGTCATTTGGCCCCATCGTGACGCGAAATCTCCTCTACACGGCGCTTACCCGCGCGCGCGGGGCAGCGGTTATCGTTGGTGACGAGGCAGCAATTCAGCGCGCCGTTGCCAACACGCGCGATATGAATCGATCCACCGGTCTCAGGGATCTGCTGTCGCGGAAGAGCGGCTGAACGTGTCGACCATTCAGGGTATCAGTGGCACGGACGCTCGCGATCGCCGCTATGGCGATCTCGTGCGCCAATATATCTCGATGCGTGACGCGCACCCTGGCACCATACTGCTCTCCCGCATTGGCTCGTTTTACGAAATCATGTTCGAGGACGCTGAGCTGGTGTCCGGAGTGCTAGGATTGAAGTTAGGCGAACGGCCGTCGGGCGGTACCGCCGGCCCCGTCCCCCAGTGTGGCTTCACCCACCATGCCCTGGATTCTTTCCTACCGCGCTTACTCGCCCACGGCTATCGTGTGGCCGTGGCGGAGGAGGAGGGCGCCGAAGGCTCTGCTATCAAGGACCGGTCCATTGTCAGGACGCTGACGCCGGGCACGGTCACCGATCCGCGCCTCCTCCGCGAGGATCGGCCTTCGTATCTGCTCGCAATAGTGCCGCGCGAAGGCGCCACGGGCCTGGCCTGGACCGATGTCGCCGGTGGCGAGTTCAAGGCCGGCGAGTTCGACGGCGAAGGCACCGCCGCTGAAATCCAGCGCCTCGATCCGGCGGAAATCCTCGTCCCTCAAGATTGTGAAGTCGCCGGCGATCTGGTTGCATCACGTACCGTCACCCCCGTTGGCTCGGCGCGTCAGGCCGTAGGCGAATTTCGCCGCGCGTATCCCGAGGCCGCGCTGGACGACCTTCCGGCCGCCGAGGCCGCGGCCGGCGTCATCGTGGACTATCTGCGGGCGACCCGGAGCATCGGCGAGGACACCGCGCTGGAAGCGCCGAGGGTTGCCGGGCCGCGCGAGTTCATGCGTCTCGACGCCGCGACACAGCGCCATCTCGAGTTGGTGGAATCCGAGCGGGCCAACACACGTGAAGGCACGCTTTTTGAGACGCTGGATAGGACTACAACGCCAATGGGCCGGCGCATGTTGCGTGATTGGCTGCTCCGCCCGCTCATGGATCCCGTGAAAATATCGGCGCGCCAACGCATCATCGCCGAGTATGTAAGCGACGAGCCGCTACGCGCGGCACTGCGCGTTGTGTTACTGGTAGTCGCGGATCTGGAGCGGCTGGCAGGAAGAGTCGCCGGCAAGCGCGCGTCTCTCGATGACCTTCGCGCCCTTGCGCTGGCCGCCGATACCCTGCCGGAGCTTGCGTCGGCGGTTGCCGGCGCCACGTCCTCATTCCTGCGCGCGCTCGGAAAGCCGCGGCCCGCGCTCACCGCGTTTGCCGGCTCCGCGTGGGATGTGTTGGCGCCGGCAGATGCCGCGGTTCCGATCGATCCTGGCGCGGATCCGGCCCTGCGTGAGGCCATGGACGCGGTTGAGGATGCGGCAAAGTGGCAGGCGGAGTACCTGGCTGCCACGCGCCGCCAGCCCGGATTGGCCAGGACAAAACTCGAACAGAGCGCCACGCAAGGGCTCTTCCTCGAGGTACCGGTCAACACCAAAGTTCCCGCTATGTGGATCCGGCGCGGGGGCCTGAAAACGGTGGAGCGTTACACGACCGCAGAGCTTGACGAGCACGCGGCACGGCTCGCCGAGGCCGAGGCTACGGTAATGGCGCTCACGGCGCGAAAGCTGGCCGCCTTGCGCGCGGAGGCGGCGCTGGCCGCGGTGGAGGCGCGTGACCTGGCCAAAAGATTTGCCGCCGCCGATGCATTGCTGTCGCTGGCTGATATAGCCGTGGAGCGGCGTTGGGCGCGGCCCATCATCGACGACTCGCTGGCCCTGGATATTGAGGGCGGCCGGCATCCGGTTCTCGAAACGCTGGTCCCTTCGTTTCAGCCAAATGACACACGGCTCGCCGCGAACTCCACCGAAAGCCAAATCATTGTATTGACCGGACCCAATATGGCGGGGAAAAGCACCTGGATGCGGCAGACCGCGCTCATTGCCGTGCTGGCGCAAATCGGCAGCTACGTTCCCGCCGCGTGGGCCAGGATTGGCCTGGTCGATGCCGTGTACACGCGGATAGGCGCGAGCGATGACCTGGCGGCAGGGCGTTCAACCTTTATGGTCGAAATGGTGGAAACCGCGGCCGTTCTTCACGGCGCCTCCGAGCGCAGTCTCGTGATCCTCGACGAAATTGGACGCGGTACAAGTACGCACGACGGCATGGCCATTGCCTGGGCAGTCGTGGAGTACCTGGCGCAAGCGTCCGCGCGTCCGCGCGCCATCGCCGCGACGCATTATCATGAGCTTGCCTCGTTGCACGACGCGTACCCCCAGATCGCGCTGCACCAGGCGGCCGTGGAGGAAACCGTCGACGGCGTGACGTTTCCGCATCGCATCGAGCCCGGAGCCGCGGATCGCAGCTTTGGTATCGAGGTTGCCCGTCTGGCGGGGTTGCCTGAAGGCGTTCTGAAACGCGCTCGTCAGGTTGCGGCGGCGGTTGAGCCGGTAAGTCGCGACATCGCGCGCCTTCTTGGCCGGTCTACGCTGGACTAACCCAGATCCTGTTGGACGTAACCCGCCCTGTATCCTGCCCGGAGATGGCCGCGCGGCAGCGGTTGTTTATACGACTCGCGCCGAAAAGCATTTTACCGAGTGCTCCCTGGCCTGCTGTCGTGCCCTACGGCGAAAGCCGCTCCGTGTCGCGCGAAAGGTGCGACACGGAGCGGCCCAACTGCCTCACTCAGCGCGGAAATGCTCCAGGTGCTGGCCGATATCGAGGAAGGTATCCGCGACATTGACCAACTCGGTCGAGACGTTTGATGCGAACGCCACGACCTCAACGCGGACGCCCCTGCTCTGAATGTGCTGAATCACCGATTCGAAATCGCTGTCGCCCGACACAAGCACGACGACATCGAGGCGTTCGGCCATGGTGATAATATCCAGGGCCAACTCGATGTCGAAGTTCCCTTTGGCGCTGCCGTCCGAGAAGCGCTTGAGTGGCTTGGTGATCAGCTTATAGCCCGAGCGTAAGAACGGCGCCACGAAGCGCTGCGTCTCATACCGGATGCCTTCACGCACATCATCAATGATTGGCGAGTACGACAATGCGTGGACCAGATGGCGGTCGCGTGTCAGGTACTTTAGCATCCGCCCAAAATCGAGCGTAACGCGGGCGTTCTCCGCCGCATAGCACACATTTGGCGCGTCGACAAAAATGCCGGTGCGCGGCTGGTACGCGCGCGACCCCGCGTTCGATGAGATATCGCGGACGGCAGCTTGCACGTTGGAGACGGTCGCCGTCAAAACCTCGATTTGCCGCGCCTGTCCCTCCAACATGGCCTGCAGTAACCTGTTCTGTACGTCAAGCAGCCGTTCCGTCCGGCTCTCTCCTGGCGCGAGCGGTTCGTCGACGCGCAGATCCGGCATAACGAACGGGGACACGCCACGCGCGGCAACATCTGAAACAGCGAGTTGCGGGCGCGGCGCCGTTGCCTGGGGGATCGCGGCGAAACGCGCCCCGTTGCTCGGCTTCGGCGGTGGCATCACAATGGGCTGGGTATCTCTGGGGAAGGTTCGATTCCAGCGGCGCTGAGGGCCGCGGTCGCGCCACGAGCGTTCGGGTTGCAGTTGCGGCCCCGGCGTAAAGCGCGCATCCGAGGTTTCCGGCACGGCCGGCATTGCCGGAGGCACAAACAATTGCACCGGCGGCTCAGCCGTGGATTCGACGTCAACCGCGGCCAATGGCTGCTCACCCGCGTCATCATCCGGCTCGGCAGCCGCGAGTGTCACGCCTCGGCGTCGCCCACGTCCCCCGCGCCGGCCTCTGCGTCCACGGCGGCGTGACGGCTCATCCGACGCTTGATCCTCCTCATCGAGTTCCGCAACGTTCGGCCCCGCCGATTCCGCGACTTCCTCGGCCGGGGCGACGTCCGTAGCTTCCGCGGAAGCGCCCGCGGCGGCGACTGGCTCGACGCTCGTCTCCGCCTCTACAATCGGGAACATTTCGAGCAGTGCTCGCGCCAGCGCTTCGGTGCTATCGAGATCGCCGCCGGGAGCGCGTTCCAGGATATCGCTGTCCATCCTCCACCCGTCGTAGGGATCGCGGCGCGGATCGTCCTCCTGTGCTTCATTGCCGGGAGGGGCGGGCGCCGTGGAAGAAACGGGTTGCGCGGGCACGTCCGGTGTCGAACGAGCCGGGTGGCGGCGAGACCGGCTGGGTCGCGTCGATGCCGTGGGCGCGGATATCTCTGGCGTCGGGCCGGTCGTATCGAGATCGACGGAAGCCGCGGTCGCGTCGCCTGACGCGCTATCTATCCGTGCATCGATCGTGGGCGGTATGATGTCGCCGGCCGGCGCGATCGCGCTATCGGATTGTTCCTCGGCGACGGCAGGTGGCCGACGTCCACTGCGCCGGCGCGCGGTACGGCCGGCCGGCGTGGTCGCGGCTCTCATTTCGCTCGGAGCGACGTCCGCTGGTGGTACGTCCCCACTTTCGGTCGCAACCGCGTTGGCAGCCACTAGGTCTATCTCGGCGACCACTGGCACAGTGTTGGACGAGTCTGCTGCCCTGGTCGCCGCCGCCGGCGTGGGGTTCCTCCGAGATCGCGATGGGCGCGGCCTCGGCGCTTTCGCGCTTGGCGGCACGGTTGGCGCGGCACCTTCGAGCGTCGCGCTTGTGACTCCGTTACCGGCATCCTGATCCTTGGAATTCGCCGCTGTCAGGAGGGGAGGCGGCGCCGCGGCCTCCGGCACGGGATTTTCTGGTTCCGTTGCCACCGGCAGAGCCGCGGACCGGCTGCGTTTTGGCGCGAATCGCCGGACACGCGTGGTAGTGGGTGTAGATGAAGCCTCTTCGGTATCAGCATGTGGTTCTAACGCCTGGTCGATTGGGGTGGACATATGTCTCCAGTCGTGGACAATAGGCAGCGCGGTAACGCGCCAATTTGGAGGCACAGGTCGGACGAACGACACCGCGTATTACCGAATGGCGCGCGAACGCGATTGCGCTCGCAGCGGCGGTGCATCGCGAGATCGGTGTGGCGGAGAACCGGCTATGTAGCGAAATGAAGGGGGCGCGCGTACGGCGCAGCCGCGAACAAGCGAGCGCTACATTTGGTCGGGACCGGTGGGGTCGTCTGTACTGACTCATGTGCTACCTGTAGTATAGCACGGCCAGCCGAGTATTATGTGCGCGCGTACACAAGAATATGCGCCCCTAGACGGACTCGAACCGCCGACGCAGCGCTTAGGACGCGCTCGCTCTATCCATCTGAGCTATAGGGGCATGCCTCAACATTCTATGCACTCATCAAGACTGTTGGCAAGGCAACGCGCATCCCGCTATAATTCAGAGGCTTCATTCGGGGCGTGGCTCAGCCTGGTAGAGCGCACGGTTCGGGACCGTGAGGTCGGAGGTTCAAATCCTCTCGCCCCGACTATTTCCAGACAAACGGCGGCTTTCGTGACGCGGTAGCCGCCGTTTGCCATGCTGATTGGCCCGCGGCTATGACCGCAAGCGAAACTGGCGCCGAGTCTCCGCATCGGCAGCGAGTGGCGCTTGCGCTGGTACGCCTCCGCCGGCTTTGTCACGTCGTATGTATTGCGACGTGGCGCTGCCCGCCGCTGCCGTAGCCGTCGCGCTTGCGGCCGCGTGCGCCGTCGCCGCTGTTTCTGTCGCTGCCGCGTGTGCTGCTACGGCAGTCTGCGTGGCGGCCGAATGTGCCGCCGCGACCGCCACGGCTGTCTGCGTCGCCGCCGCGTGCGCCGCTTGTGCCGCCGCTACGGCCGTTTGCGTGGCTGCCACGTGCGCGGCTTGCACTGCTTGTGCCGCGGCAGCGGTGGCAACATGCTTCGCGGCCACCGCGACTGCCGTGGCCGACGCGGCGACTTGTCGCGCCGCCGCCGTTGCCGTTGAAGCGGCCGCGGTCGCCGTTGCATGCGCGGACTTGTTCGCGTGCGCCGCCACAGCAGTCTGCGTGGCTGCAGCTTGTGCCTGCGCTGTAGCGGTGGCGTTGTCGGCACGAGTCAGCGCTGTCGCCGCTACGTTGGTCGTTTGCGCCACGGCCGTCAAGGTTGCATTTGCTATGTGCGCGACGGCGGTAGCTGTGCCGTTGTTAGCGGCACTGACTGCCGTAGAGAACGCATGCCCAGCTGCGGTACTTGTCGCTATGGCTTGCGCCGTGCCGGTTAGCTGTGCGATTGCCGTGGCTCTCGTTCCTGCCGTGGCGCTCGCGATAGTATGGACGGTGGCATATGCATGCTCCGTCTTGGATGTAGCGCTGGCCACGACGATCGCGGTGGCGGTTCTCTTTTTCACCGCTGTCGCGGTAGCGTTCGCAAACGCTGTCGCGGTAGTTTGAGCGACGCTCGTCGCCGTTATATGCGCGAATTCGGTCGCCGTGGCCCGTATCACCGCCGTCGCGGAGGCGTGAATCGCCGCCGTAGCCTTCTTGTGCGCGACAGCCACGGCCGTAGCCGTTGTCATGCGCGCGACGTGCGTGGCGAATGCATGCGCCTTTGCGGTCGATGTGGCCCTGGCAACGACGGTGGCCGTGGCGCGCGCC
>JANWHV010000084.1 GCA_025450255.1 Chloroflexota bacterium
ATATCGCCGCCGGCGGAACGACTGTGTACCCGCGTCTGCCAGCCGTTGGCAAGGCAGCGCGCGCGTACCCAGGCGCCCACGCGGTCGACGCCGGCCTTGTTGGCGGTGCCGCAGTCGATGCCGCTCAGCAGCCGCAGGTCGTCCAGATAGGTATTGAGTCGTGTCGCCAAAAGTGCCTGTAGCTCTTGCATCGTGGCGGCATCCCCTTCCTCGCGGATACAACGGAAAAGGAGAGTGCGGCGTGTGCCGCGCTCTCCTTGTCGATCACCATGGTGGTGGGTTGGAGTCTATTGCCTGCCCTGCGGGCGGTTTCGCACGAAGGTAGGCAGGGCGTACGGCTCGACGGCGGGCTGCTCGCGCGGCGTGCTCGCCGGCTGACGCACCGGAGGCATGACGGGCTGTTGGATGATATCAAAACGCGGCTGCGGCTGGTCCGCCGGCTGCCCCAGGGGCCGGCTCGTCTGCGGCCGGACGACCTGCGCTTGCGGACGGCCGTCGAAGCCGGTGGCGATGACGGTGATCTGGATCTCGCCCTCCATGGTGTCGTCGATCACGGCGCCAAAGATGATGTTGGCATCCGGATCGGCGGCCTCCTGAATGATCGCGGCGGCCTCGTGTACCTCAAACAACGTGTAGTCGCTGCCCGTGATGTTCAGCAGCACGCCGCGCGCGCCCTCGATCGAGACGTCGAGCAGCGGGCTGGCAATCGCCTGCCGCGCGGCATCGGTGGCGCGGCTGTCACCCGAGGCGCGGCCAATTGCCATCAGGGCCGAGCCTGCTTGCGACATCACGCTCTTGACGTCGGCGAAGTCGAGGTTGATCAGGCCGGGCACGGTAATGGTGTCCGAGATGCCCTGGATACCGGCGCGGAGCACGTCGTCGGCCAGCGCGAAGGCCATGTTCATGGTCATCTTCTTGTCCGCGAGGTGCAGCAACCGATCGTTCGGCACGGTAATCAGGGTATCGACGCGTTCCTTAAAGGTCTGGGCGCCCTCGTCGGCCACGCGGCGGCGGCGGTTGCCTTCGAACGTAAACGGCTTGGTGATCACGCCGACCGTCAGGGCGCCAAGATCCTGAGCGATCTGGGCGATCACGGGGGCCGCGCCGGTGCCGGTACCACCGCCCATGCCGGCGGCGATAAAGATCATATCGGCGCCCTGCAAGGCGTCCCGAAGCTCTTCGTACGATTCCTCGGCCGCACGCTGGCCAATGGTGGGATCGCCACCCGCGCCAAGGCCCTTGGTCAACTTGTCGCCGATACGCACTTTCACGGCCGCTTGCGAGTGCAACAGCGCCTGATTGTCCGTGTTGACGGCGATGAACTCGACTTCTTGCATCCGAGCCTGGATCATGCGGTTGATCGCGTTACAGCCGCCGCCACCCACACCGATTACCTTGATAATCGCATGGTCCGCGATTGATGGAACGTTCATAGACGGCGCGCCTCCTCTTCCCGTGTGTTGTTCAATCCGCCGACACCAGGGCCAGGTCTACGAGCCGCCATGCCGGTGTTCTGCCTAGCTGACACAGCTCTCCACCACCTAAGTTGACCAATAACTGGTGCTGAGTATAGCACACCAAAATTCGCGGCATAATCGGGATGTCAAGCAGATGCCCAGAAATGTTTCAACCAATTTGTGAACCGGGAGAACACGTCGCCCCAGGATGGCCCGGCGCCGGCGGGACCCGCTTTGTCCAGTCCGCGTGGGTTCTGGTAGTCGCCGTTCTTCATGCCCCACGAGAGCAGCCCGACCGCCGTGGAAAACGCGGGGCCGTTGATGCTGTCGACAAGGCCGGTTAGTTGCGCGGGGCCGCCGATGCGGGCCGGCATCGCCAGCACGTCGCGCGCCAGGTCTACCAGATCGGTGAGCTGCGACGAGCCGCCGGTAAGCACGACGCCCGCCGGCAACACGCCCTGGTACCCCGCGTTCCGCACCTCCTCGTGTACCAGCATGAGCATTTCGCGCATCCGAGCCTCGATTATCTCGCAGAGAAAGCGGCGCGAGACCGCCTCGCCCGCGGAATTGTCGAAGGTCGGAATCTTGATCATTTCGTTCACGTCGATACGCTCCGCTACCGCCGAGCCGTATTTCTTTTTCATATCCTCGGCGACGTTAAACGGGGTGCGCAGGCCGACCGCTATATCGTTTGTCAAATGGTTACCGCCAATGCCAATCACGGCGGTATGCCAGATGCTGCCGTTGATGAAAATCGCCAGGTCAGTGGTGCCGCCGCCAATATCGATCATTGCCACGCCAAGGTCGCGCTCAGCGCCGGTGAGTACGGCCTCGCTCGACGCCAACGGTTCCAACACGATGTCGTCGATCTCGATCCCGGTCTTCTCGATGCACTTGATCAAGTTGTGGATTGAGGTGACGGCGCCGGTAACGATATGCGTCTCGACCTCAAGGCGATTACCGGACATGCCTAACGGATCGTGAATGCCCGCCTCGCCGTCCACCACGTATTCGCGCGGAATAACGTGCAGCACTTCACGATTGTGCGGCAACGGTTGAGCGCGTGCCGCCTCGATCGCCCGCTCGATGTCCGGTTGGCTGATTTCGTGCATGTTTGGGGAGACGGCAACGATGCCGCGGCTGTTCTGGCTGGTGATATGGCTGCCGGCAATGCCAACCAGCGCCGTGCCAATCTTGTAACCCGATATACGCTCGGTCTTATCGAGCGCTTCCCTGATTGCCGCCGCCGCCTCGTCGATGTTGACGACCATGCCCCTGCGGAGTCCCTGCGACGGCGCCATGCCCACCCCAACGATGTTCAGCCGGTTGTCCTGGTCCACCTCGCCGATCAAGGCGCAGATCTTGGTAGTGCCGACGTCAACGCCGACAATGACCCGCTCCTTGGCCATCCGGCCTCCTCCCACAGGGCATGATCCTTACATAAACCGTGGCAATGATACCACTGGCCCCATGCCCAGTAAAGCAAAACCGTGGGCACGCCAGAGGAAACCGTGCTACCCACACTGGTGATCGTGACGCATGTATAAATAAGCGCGAAGGTCCATGCAATCACCAGGACCAAGGGTTGGCGGCACGTGTGTGAGGGCCGCGATGACCGTATTTACACGCTGATCGAGTTTGGATGAACTGTCAAGACCAAAAAGCGCCCACCAGTTTGTTTTGCCTATCAACGTTACCCCAATAAATGGGCGATAATAATATCCTTTCACCAACACCTGAAGTTCAGATGGAACACGGCTGTGCAAGCTCATGGCCATGGCCAGTGGCTGGGCCGGCACATGCTCGCCGACCAGCAGCCGATGGCCCTTCTTTATCGTGCTGTCGTAGCCTTCATCGAACACTGGGAGCGGCCTGAAATGCGGAAACGGCTTCCGCCACGCTTGCAGCACCTCGCCGTCGGCGGCGACGGCATACGCGGCCTCGGGTGTTCGCCAAACGGCTACGCGAGCGCGATACGATGCCTCCACGTAGACGTTGTTCGGCATGCTCGTGTAGACCCGCTTGACGATCAGGGTCGGGATGCCTTCGAGGCGATGCCGTATGTCGTCCGGACGGACCACAAATATATTCTGGCCGACGCATTGGCAGCGATCGAGGACCTGGGCCATCTCGTGGGGCTTGAGGCCGACGGCAACGACCTTCTTCACGCTGAAGATGCCCGAGCCCACGACGAAATAGAACAGGAACGCGCACACGGCGAGAGCGCCGATCCATACCAGTGGCAGATGGCGTATCCAACCCCAGCCCAGGCGCCGCCGCGTGCGAAAGATACGCTTGCGGCGCGGGCGAACACTCGGGCCGCTCGGCCGAGCCATGCTGCCACTGGTGCGCTTACGCGAGAGCTGGCGCTTGACGGCCAATTGGCTGTACCTCCAGAACCAGTTCGACGTCGAAGCGCGCGCGGACGCGGTCGCGCACCAGCGCGGTGAGCGCCAGCAGATCGGCGGCGCGAGCACCCCGCTCTGTAACCATAAAGTTAGCATGCAGCGCAGACACCCCAGCGCCGCCGATGCGCGTGCCCTTCAAGCCCGACGCGTCGATAAGCCGCGCCGCGCTATCCCCAGGTGGATTCTTGAACACCGATCCGGCGCTCGCGCTGGCCAGCGGTTGTGTCGTCTTGCGATGGCGCTTGTCGTCGTCCATGCGGGCGCGAATAGCGACGGGGTCGTCTGGCTGTAACTGAAACTCCGCTTGCAGCACAGTCTCCGCCGGCGGATCGGTATCGCGCAATCTGCTGTGTCGATAGGCGAGGCACAGGTTGGCCGCGCTTTCCCAGCGCGGCTCGCCGCGGGCGGCGAGTAGCCGCGCGTCGAGCAGCGAGTCCGCGATGCAACCGCCGTGCGCGCCCGCGTTGCTCACGATCGCGCCGCCCACGCTGCCAGGGATGCCCGCCGCCCATTCCACGCCCGCGAGGCCGGCGGCGGCGGTCCGCCGCGCCATCGTGCTCAACAGCAGACCGGAGTCGGCGCGCGCTATCTGGCCGTCGATCGCCAGCCCGGAGGATCGATTGAGGATCACCAGGCCTTCGACCCCACCATCGCGGACCAGCACGTTGGAGCCGCGTCCGAGCACTCGCCAGGGCAAGGCGCCGGCTTCCGCCAGCCGCGCCGCGGCAATGAGGCCATCCACGGTATCCGCCACGCAGAGAAGGTCCGCCGGGCCGCCCACCCGCCAGGTGGTAAACTCGGCCAGCGACGCCTGCCGCCGCACGCCACTCACGCCCGCCGTACCGCCGAGAGCGTCTGCCACGGCGAGCAGCTTGGCGCCCACGCTAATCATTACCCGCATCACTTGGCCGACTCTTTTCAACACGGTGATAGATGCGCCTCCCAGTGCCGGATCGTAGCGCGGCGATCAGGCGCGGCCCCGCGCCGGTAATGGTGCCCGCGCCCAGGGTCAGCACCACGTCGCCCGATTGCAGGTGGCCAGGCAAGACAAGCGCCACGTCCTCAACACGGCAAACGGGAAGCAGGCGTGCGCGGCCAAGGCGCCGGCCGATTGCCTCGTTCAGCATGGCGGCGTCCATTCCGAGCGAATCCGACTCGCGCGCCGCGTAAATCTCGGTCACCAGCACCAGGTCGGCATCGTCGAACGCGGCGACGAAATCGTCAAACAGCAACCTGGTCCGGCTATATGTATGCGGCTGAAACGCCGCGACCACTCGGCGCCCGGCGAAACGAGCGCGCGCCGCCGCGAGGGTGGCGCGGATCTCGGTCGGATGATGGGCGTAGTCGTCGATCGCCAGCACGCCCGCCGCCTCGCCCACGATCTGGAAGCGCCTGCCGGCGCCGTGGAACTTAGCCAGCGCCGCGGCGGCCACGGCAGGATCGACGCCCGCCGCCGCCGCCGCCGCCAGGGCTTGCAGAGCATTCGACACGTTATGTCTGCCGGGCACACGCAGCCGCACATCGACGGCGCCGCCAGGCCACGCGCATCGGAAGCGGCTTCCCGCCGCATCTTCCGTATAGTTTATAGCGTGCCAGGAGGCGCGCTCGCCGCCGGAGCCGCAGCGAACAACGGCGACGCCGGCGGGAGGCGCTATTGCGGCGCTGCCCGGATCGTCGTCGTTCAACACGAGGGTGCCGTCACGCTCCATCCCGGCGATAAAGTCCCGGTATGCCTGGCGCATGGCCGCGGCCGATCCATAGTACTCCAGATGGTCCGGCTCAACGTTGGTCACCAGGGCGATTGCCGGCCGCAACTGCAGAAAGCTGCGATCGTATTCGTCCGCTTCGGCCACGGCCCACAGACCGGAGCCGAAGTGGGCGCTGGCGCCTAGATCGAGCACCTCGCCGCCAACAACATAGGTGGGATCGAGCCCTGCCTTGTGGAGTATGACGGCGAGCATGGCTGAGGTCGTGGTTTTGCCGTGCGTGCCCGCCACCGCGATCGTACGTTTACCTTGCAGGAGCCAGCCCAACGCCGCTGCCCGCTTCACCACCGGGATTGCGGCGGCACGGGCCGCCGCTAGCTCGACGGTCGTGTCGGGGATTGCGGCGGAAATGATCGCAAGCGCGGCCCCGATCGCGGCGGACGCGTCGTGGCCGCGCTGGAACGTCATGCCCTGATCGACAAGCCGCGTCACCGGCGCGGTTTCCTGCTGGTCGGAGCCGCTGAGCGCATAGCCGCGCGCCAGGAGCACCACGGCGAGAGCGCTCATCCCGGCGCCGGCCACGCCGATCAAATGGATACGCGCGCCGGGGAGGAGCGCGCGCAACGGCGCCTGGGCCGCCTCCGGCGTCACGGCGCGATTCCAGTTACGACGATTGAGCGCGGACCCGCCATACCGACTCGCAATCCAACCATTACAGGCGCCCCACGCCGGCCACGCGGCGAACCACGCCCGCAATCGCGGCCGCGGCATCGGGGCGGGCGAGCGCGCGCATTTTCTCCGCCATGGCGTCAAGCCTGGGGTGATCTCGCAGCAGGGCAAGCATGCGGTCGCGCAGGGCCTCGGACGTCAGGTCGGCATCCTTGATCACCAGCGCCGCGCCCTGTTCCTCCAGGTAGCGCGCATTTGTCGCCTGGCTCGAGAAGGCGCCCGGCACCATAATCGCGGGCACGCCGGCCAGCGGCAGCTCGGCGAGAGGCGCCGCGCCCGCCCGGCAGACGACCAGGTCGGCGGCGGCGATCACGTCGGCCATTTCCGCCGCCGGCAAGTAGCCGAACAGGCGGTATCTGCCGCGCAGCACCTGGGGCATCACGGCCTGCTTGCCTTGCAGATCCTCAAGATCCGCCTCGCCACAGACATGCAGGATCTGCGTGGAGAGCAGCAGGTCGGGAAGCGTACCGCCTAACGCTTCGTTTATCGCGTGCGAGCCCTGGCTGCCGCCGAACACGGCGAGTACGGGCATCGAGGGATCGAGATACAGTCCGGTGCGAGCGCGTTCCCTGTTCAGATGGAGAAACTCATCGCGGACGGGGTATCCGGTCAGCGTGGTACGTTCAGGTGGCAAGGTGGCCAGGGCGGGCGGAAATGACGCGGTCACGGCGTTGGCGACGCGGGCGGCCGCCATGTTCACCCAACCTTGATCGATTTCCACGGTGAGCACGACCAGGGGAATCCTGAGCGCCACGCAGGCGGCAACCGCCGGCGCGCTGACGTAGCCGCCGGACACCAACGCCACGTTCGGTCTGAAACGGCGGATCGCCTTGAAAGCCTGTCTCAGACCGCCGGCAAGACGCGCCGCGTTGGGGATCGCGCGCATACCCATGCCGCGCAAGCCGCCGGCCTCGATTTGTACGAAGGGAATGCCGGCTTCCTCTACAAGACGGCGGTCCAGAGGCTGCGGTCCGCCGAGATAGAGAAACTCAACGCCGCTCGCCGAGACGCCGCTCCCGCCAGGTGCTCCCTGGCCCGCGGCCAGGCTCCTGGCGACCGTGAGACAGGGGTAGATGTGGCCGCCGGTTCCGCCACCAGAGATAAGTACCCGTAAGGTCACTACGCTCCTCGGGAATTGGCTCGATGTGCCGGGACACGTTCAACAAAATGCCCACGGCCAGTAAGTTTACCACCAGAGAGCTGCCGCCGAAGCTGATGAACGGGAGCGGCACGCCGGTAAACGGGATGGTGTTGGTTACGGAGAGCATATTCAAAAGGGCCTGGAATGCCAGGTAGCTGGTGATGCCGGCGGCCAGCAGCTTGCCGAACGGATCCTTCGCCAACATGCTGATGCGAATGCCGCGGTAGGCGAAGAACGCGAAGAGCGCGACCACGACCAGCGCGCCAAAGAGCCCGGTTTCCTCCCCAATGGTGGCGAAAATCGAATCGGAGTTCGCGGCGGGCAGCGTCTCCTTCATCACGCCGTTGCCCAGGCCCACGCCGGTCAAACCGCCGTGCCAGAAGGCCAGCAGCGCGCGCGAAATTTGATAGCCCGTCCCTTGTTGATCGTTGAAGGGATGGAAGTACGCGTCAATTCGAGTCTTCCAGTAGTTGCCGCTATGAGCGACAAAGTAAGCGACGGGCAGGAACAGCGCCGCCAACGCGAACAGGTGCCGCAGGCGGGCGCCGGACACAAAAAACATGCCGAGCATGGCGCTGCTAATTACCGCCGCGGTGCCGAGGTCTGGCTGGCGAAAGATCAGCAGCGTGGTGAAGCCGAGCACCGCTCCGAACGGGATCAGACCCGTAACGGAGTGCTTGATGTCGTCGTTCTTGCTCGAGAGCCAGTGCGCGGCGTAGATCGTCAGCGCGAGCTTGCCAATCTCGCTCGGCTGCAAGGTAAAGCCCTTGAAGTAGATCCAGCGCGTGGCGCCGCCGTGCGAATAGCTGATTTTGGGAATGTGCACCATGATCAGAAGCAACGCGGTGATACCCAGACCCAGCATCGAGAACTTGCGCAGCTTCTGGAAATCGAAACGGAGGCCGGCAAACAGGGTGATTGAACCGAGCGCCAACCACATGATTTGCTTGGTCATGTAGTAGTTCACGTCGCCGTAGTTCAGATAATCCTGATACATGCTGGCGCTGTATACAAATACGGTGCCAAGCACCAGCAGGCAGACCACGGCGGCGAGCAACGGCATGTCGACGGTCTGTATGATCGCCACGTTACTTTGCGCCCGTGGCTCCGCGATTGCGCGCGGCTCAGAGACCGCCACGTGGCCATCGGGCTCAAGCGCGACACGGGTCGCCATCACCGCCTGGGCCGGGCCACGCAATGGTTTTGCCGTCCTTAAGGGCCGGAGCTTGCGTACCGGCACCTGGCCGAAGGGCCCACCCATGCCACCGACCTTCTGCCGAGGCGCCTTATCGACCGCGCGCTGCCAGGGAAGCGTGGGGCTGGTTCCCGGCACGTCCCTACGGATCGGGGCCGGCGCATCGCGGCGGGGGGCGGGCGGGATCTCCCGCCGCGCCGG
>JANWHV010000085.1 GCA_025450255.1 Chloroflexota bacterium
CACGCGCAGCCCGATGGCCGCGATGGCGCCATTCCCGGCGCGCGTTGGCCCGGCATTCGGCCAATCGAAGAAGGTGACTTCCGTACCGGGATGGCCAATTTCGTCGCCGTAACAGAGATGGTACGCCGAAAGGTCATCCTGATTGACCGTCTTCTTGACCATGCGCAGGCCAAGCACCTGCGTGTAGAAGGTCACGTTATGCGCTGCGTGCCCGGTGACCGCCGTCACATGATGTATGCCGGAGAGGTTCATGTGTCTTCCTTTCGTGCCGCGGCTATATCCGTAAGATTACCGCGTTATGCGATGATAGAATGCACTGCTCTCAATTTTCGAGTAGTCCGCCAGCGGAAAGGCACGGTGTCGTGGCCGCCAACACTATTAGTAGGGTACACCTCATATTCAAGACGCATCTGGATCTCGGTTTCACTGAGCTCGCCGAAGAGGTGCAAACCAGGTATCTGACGCAATACATTCCCAGCGCGTGCGCCTTGAGCAGGGAATTGCGAGCAGCCGGCGGGCCGGAGCGCTTTGTCTGGACGACGGGCTCATGGCTGATAGTGAGGGCCCTGGAACAGGCGGCGCCGGAGCAGCGCGCGCTGCTGGAGGAGGCAATCGCCGCCGGCGATATCGTGTGGCACGGACTGCCGTTCACCACCCACAGCGAGCTGGCGGACCCATCCCTCTTCGCGCACGGCCTCTCGCTTGCCAAACGCCTGGATCGCCGGTACGGCAGGGAGACAATCGCGGCGAAGATGACCGACGTGCCGGGTCACACGCGCGGCATCGTCCCCGTGCTTGCCGCCGCCGGTATCGAGTTCCTGCACATTGGCGTCAATCCCGCCGCTACGTCACCCGACGTGCCGCCCGTCTTCATCTGGCGCGACGTGGACGGGACAGAGATTGTGGTGATGTACCACAAGGGCTCCTATGGCGATGCGATGACGGTGCCTGGACTGGACGCGGCGATTCAGTTCGCCGTTACGGACGATAACCTTGGCCCTCCGCGGGCCGCGGACATAGTGGCAAACTACCGGCAGGCGCGCGAACGCTTCCCTGGCGCCGAGGTCGTCGCCTCCACGCTTGACGCGTTCGCCAGGGAGTTGCGCGCTATCGAGGGCGACCTGCCGGTGGTTACGGCCGAGATCGGCGATACCTGGATCCACGGCGTGGGGTCCGACCCCACCAAGGTGGCGCGCTACCGCGAGTTGTGCCGGCTGCGGCGGCATTGGCTCGCGGACGGCGTCGTGGCGGAGGACGATGAGCGCCTGTCGCGCGCGGGCGACTTCCTGCTGCTGGTGCCTGAACACTCGTGGGGCATGGACGTCAAGGCGCATCTGGCGGATTGGGAGCATTACGCGGCGGCGGAGTTCGCCGAGGCGCGCACGCGCGCCAATTTCCGAAAAATGGAAACGTCCTGGGCCGAGCAGCGCCACTTCGTCGACCAGGCCGTCGACGCGCTTGGCGATACGCCATTGCGCGCGCAGGCGCTCGCGTGCCTCGCGGCGTTGCAGCCGGCGGGCCCGCATGCCAGGGGCTTCACGGCCGTAACGGATGGCGAGGCGCTTATCGATGCCGCGCATTTCCGGCTGCGGGTCGATCCGGAGGGCGGCGCGATCGCGCACCTGGAGAACAAGCGCACGGGTCGTGTCTGGGCCTCCCCCGGCCATGTATTGGGCCAGTTCATGTACCAGACGTTCTCGGCGGCGGACTATCGCCGCTTCTGGCGCCAATACATCGTCAACAAGCGCGCCACGCGTATCTGGTCCTTGCCCGACAACACCAAACCCGGCCTGCGGGACGAGGATGCCGAGAGTCGCCTGTGGCTTCCGCAAGCGCGGTCACTTGCCTATCAACGGAATGCGTCGGGCGTGCGCATCATGCTCGAACTTGGCTGGACCGACCCGGCGCTTGCCGGCCACGGCGCGCCGAAACTGGTGACCGTCGAGTTGTCGCTGCCGGACGACGAACCGGTGTTGGAGATGACCGTGCAGTGGTTCGAAAAGCCCGCCAACCGGATGCCCGAGGCGCTCTGGCTCTCATTCGCGCCGCCGAACGTCAAGCCGCGGGGTTGGACGATGGACAAAATGGGCGAATGGATCTCGCCGCTGGACGTAGCGCGGAACGGGAACCGGAAGCTGCACGCGGTGAATACTGGATTCCGCTACCAGGACGGCGACGCGCTTCTGGAAATCGAGACGCTCGACGCGCCGCTGGTGGCGCCGGGCCGGCCGTCGCTGCTGGACTTCAATAATCGCCAACCGGCATTGCGGCAGGGCATGCACGTGAACCTATACAACAATGTCTGGGGCACCAACTTCCCCATGTGGTATGAAGATGACGCGCGGTTCCGGTTCCGCGTGCGGGGGTAACGCGCCGGCTACCAAAGTTTGGTGATCCGGCTACGGGCGCCGTAAGGAATCATGCCATCCGCGCCGTCGCCACGCATGATATAAAACCAACCACGTTCGCGCGGAGGAGTCGCCATGAAGGTACACATCATCAGCGACATGGAAGGCGTGTCGGGGATCGTCAAGTGGGAGCAGGTCACGGGCGGCCACCAGATGTATGAGGAAGGCCGCCGGCTCTACACGGAGGAAATCAATGCCGCGATCCGCGGCGCCCGCCTAGCTGGAGCGACGGAGATCGTGGTCATGGACTGTCATGGCGCGGGCGGCCCGTGGAGCTTCAATTCGCTGCTGCCGGAGTTGCTCGACCAGGCGTGCGAATATGTGGTGCAGGAGTCGTGGACGGAATATACGGCGTTCCTCGAGGCCGGCTGCGACGCGGCGCTGTTCGTCGGCATGCACGCGCGGGCCGGGGCGGACAGGGGCGTGATGAACCATACGGTGTCGGGCCAGGCGTGGCAAAACCTCTGGTTCAACGGCAAGCTAGTCGGGGAAACCGGCATAAACGCGGCGCTCTGCGGCGCCTGGGGCTGTCCCGTACTGCTGGTCACAGGCGATGACGTCACCTGCGCCGAGGCCAGGGATCTGCTTGGCGATGGACTCACCACGGTTGCGGTGAAGCAGGGGATTGGCCGCTATGGCGCGCGCCAGATACCACCGGTCCGGGCGCGGCTGATGATCGAGGAAGGTGCCTGCACGGCGCTACGCGACCTCAAGGCAGTGGCGCCGTACAATCCGGGCACGCCGAGCGAGATAGTGGTGGAGTTCACGCGCACCGAGGCATTCGACGAGTATCGGCGGAAGCCGGGCGTACAGATCGCCGGCGATCGTAAGCTGGCATCGCGCGCCGGCGATTGGTGGACAGCCTGGCGGCAGTTTTTCAACTAGCGGGGGGCCGGCACCCGCTCGCACGGGGAGGGCTGCCGGTGTGCGACAACGCGCCTGATTTCCTTCTGCTCTTTGATTCCCTCGGCGCTACCGATGTCCTGCCCTGTCACGATGCCAACAGCGTTCTGAAGTCTTTCACAGCATCTCGTTTCCAGGCGGAGCGCTACCCAGTGGTTGCCCCCACGACGGTAACGCGCGTCAAATAACGGCGCGTGATGATATAGAACAGCAGGCTGGGCGCCAGGTACAGCAAGGACATCGCGGTAAGCTGCCCGTAGTCGACGAGGTAGTACGCCTGAAAGGAGCGGTAGATGCCGAGCGAGAGTGGCAACTTGTCCTGTGAAGATAACAGGATCAACGGCAGCGTAAATTCACCCCAGGCGCCAATGAAGGTAAACAGCGCTGCCGCGGAGACGCCCGGTAACGCCAGCGGCACGATGATCGAATAGATGGTGCGCAGACGCCCGGCTCCGTCGGTCCAGGCCGCCTCCTCGATTTCCGCCGGCACCGCGTCGAAGAAGCTCTTCATGATCCACAGCGCCAGGGGAAGCTGGTAGGTTGCCAGGATCAGGATCATTCCCTGGTAGGTATCGGTCAGATGGAGGTCAATGAAGATAGTGTATATCGGCACAATGGTCGCCGTGATCGGGATCAGCTGCGCCAGCAGGATGCCGTACATCAGGACCGGCTTGAAGCGGAACTTCAGCCGCGACAGCGTATAGCCGGCGAGTGAGGCACAGAAGACCACCACGACCACCGCTCCCAGGGCCATGATCAGGCTATTCTGCAGCAGGGTGAGCGCTCCGGAATCGTTGAAGGCACGTACGAAGTTGTCGAGGGTCAGACGCGAGGGCAGCTGGAGATACAATGATGCCTTGGGGTCGAACGCACCCTCGAAGAGCCAGGCGAAGGGAACCAAGCAGAACAGGGACATCACGATCAGAACCAGATAGGTAGCAACCGAGGCCAGCTGCTGCTTGACGCCTCTCTTCGGCGGTCGTCGGGCCTGCATCATGAGATGCCCTCCGGTTGCAGCGCGCGGACGTAGAAGAGGCCCAGAGCCAGCGCGACGAGCAGCGTGACCACGGCGGCAGCGCTTCCATAGCCAAGCTCGAAGAACCGGAACGACGTCTGGTAGATATAGATACCCAGGATCTGGGTCGCGGTGCCGGGCCCACCGGCGGTCAGAATGTAGACCAGGCCGAAGATGCCGAAGGTGAAGATAGTCGTGAGCAGCATGTAGAGCAGAATGGCATAGCGTAGTAGCGGCAGCGTGATGTTGAGCAGGCGGCCCCACGTACCGGCGCCGTCAATGGCCGCGGCTTCGAAGATCTCGGGTTGAATGCCTTGCAGCGCGGCCTGGAAAATGATCATGGCGAAGGCGATGCCGCGCCAGATGTTCATGACAATGATTGCCGCCATGGGCTGCTGCTGCAACCAGTCCACCGGTGCGAAGCCGACCAGCCCGATCAGCTTGTTGGCCACGCCGTAGTTGCCGGACGCCAGCATGCTGCCCCAGGCGTATGCGGCGATCGTCTCCGGCACGATCAGGGGAAGGAGAATCGCGGCGGAGAAGAAGGCGCCGCCGCGCAGGCCCTTCCGGTTCAAGAGCAACGCCGCGAGCAATCCCAGGACAAATTGGCCGACAATGGCCGAGAGAAAGACGAAGACGAGCGTCAGCCAGAGCGACTGGTAGAAGGTGGAGTCCTGAAAGAGGCTGGTGTAATTATCCAGTCCTATGAAGCTGGGGTGGCGGGCTTGCGGTCCGGTAAGCGCGCGATCGGTAAAGCTCAGATAGACAGCCCACAGGGCCGGAACGAGCAGGAAGCCGACGAGCAACACGAGCGCCGGGATCAGGAACGAGAGTAACATGATCCGCTCACGCCGTTGGACGAACATCCCGCCTCCTACTCATAGGGCACATGGCCGCAGGGCAGTACGGACGTAACCAACCAAACGAGCCTCGATTACGATCCGGGTGGAGGGGGCCGGGACACATGGCATGTGCCCCGGCCCTGGGATACCGCCGATGTCCTGCCCTACTCCTGGGTGACGTTGCCGGCGCCCAGTCCCTTCTTGCATGCGGCGGCGAACTGGTCGAGGGCCTGCTGCGCGTTCGCCTTGCCGGTGATGATCGCCTCTGACGCCGCCGCGATGTAGGTCGTAAACTTGTCTTGCCCGTCATGCGACGCAAAATACTTGCCTGTGGTTAACTGGCTCTCCGTGCTCACGATGTAGGGCAGCTTATTGTAGGGAGCGGTATTTCGCGTATCCTTGCGCGGTGACACCGCGCCGATCGAGTAGAGCTCGGCGGCCGACGGCTCTGGCTGCGTGAGAAACTTGATGAATTCGAATGCTTCCTGTGGGTGCTGGCTGCTGGCCGAGACAGTGTAGACATAGCCGAGGCCGGCCCAGACATAGGGCTTGCCGGAGCCATCCTGAGTGGGGAAGTTCCAGGTGCCCAGGACTTTGAGCTCATTCGGAATGGGGCCGGCGCCATGCGCCCCCCAGTCGAACTGCCAGGACCAGCTGCCGCCGACGCTGACTACCAGTTCGCCCGCTGGGAACATCTTGTACTTGGGGATGATCCACGGCGAGGGGTTCAGCAGCGGCTGAATCGGCATCAACTGATCTTTGTACAGTGCCTCGTAGAACTGGAAGGTTTGCAGCAGTCCCTTGCTGCGCACAACCCATTTCTTGCCGACCTCATCATAGATCGGGCTGTGCGTGCCCAGCATCATGGGACCGAATGCCTCCCCCCAGACGCCGCCGCCCCACTGGACGCCGGCATCGAAGAGCATCGCCCACTTGCCGGTCTTGCTCTTTATCTCGCGAGCACGGTCGAGCAGGTCGGCCCAACTCTTGGGCTGCGCCGTGGAGATATGGTGCTTGTCCAGGATATCCTTGTGGAAGAACAGCATCTCCAGCCCGGCCTCTTCGGGCACGGCGTAGACCTTGCCCGCGACCATGCTTTGCTTGGTGGTGACCGGGTAATACTTGGTGCTCCAGTCCGCCCACTTGCTCACATAGGGGGTCAGGTCGGCGAGATAGCCGGCCGAGACAAAGGGCGCCAAAAGGCTCTGACCATAGGAGGCGACGTCCGGGCCGTTGTTGGCGGCATAGTCGACGGTGATCTTGGTCTGGAAGTCCACGTCGGCGGTAGGGCCGACCTGGTGATTGACCTTGATCGGGCGGCCGGCGGCCGCCGTCATGGCCTCGAACTTGGGGATCCAGCGGTCGACCCACTGGACACGCAGCTTCTGATAATCAAGATAGGTGATGGTAACGGGGTTGGCGCTTGGCCGTGCCGCCTGCACCTGCGTTCCGGCGCCGAGCACCCCAGCGCCCACGGCCAGACCAGCGCCGGCCGTGGCGGTTTCCGTGAGAAATCGCCGTCGAGATCGCCGTTCGTCATCGAACATGCATGTCTCCTTTCAGGAGCCTTTTCCTCTCCCCGCGGGAAGTATGGCCCGCGAAGAATGCGGGCAGTGTATCACCGACATTACGGGCCGTCAAAACAGCCACGGATTACATTGAACATACCCTTGAAAGGCACGGTTCGTGGTACAGTTGGCGCGGATACACGCGAACGCTGGCGATCAACGGCATGCAGCCGGCGTGTCGCTCACGCGCGATTTGCCATGCCAACACGCGCCAATGGCTCTCGCAGCGCACCCGGCTGCGTCACAGCCGCGAGCCGTCCACGCACGGCCTGGCAATACGAGCGACGCGGCACTACGCGCACAGCTCGCGGCATACTGGGCTACGTCAGGCTATTCGCTTGCCCGTTCCTCGTGGCATCCGCCTCGAAGCATCAGGCATACAGCCCGGCTACGCGGACGCGGACAGCTTGGGGCGCACTCGACTTCGTCTGGTGGGCATAGTGCGCGCTCGGGGTAGCGCGGCCAATAGGGACACGTACGCACTGCCGCTCACACTGAGCACATCTGCTGCATCCGCTTGCGATGGCCTGAGCCTCTCGCCGGGCTCTTTGGCAAAGACGAAGCGCACGGAGCGAGCGTCGTTGATCTCGCCCCAGCCGATCATCGGCGTGGCGGCAATGCGCGCCTGCTCCACGAGCGGCCGCGGCCGCTCGCAGACTGACGATCCCTTGAGGAGCAGCGACCAGCCGCCGGCCGATGCCTCCCATTTTGTATGTGCCAATCGGCGACATACGCCGATCGCTTGTATTGACGAGCCGCGTGCTGGCGGTGCTGCGACCAAACCGTGATGCTGATTAGCTGCTCGCCCTCTTGGCTTCTGCTCACTCGGTCAAGTTCAAGTGCTCCCTCACCCACAAGCCCTGCAGCCTTGCGTCGAGAGTGCTAGGCCTTGACTCGAAGGGTTATGATTGGAACATCGGCCGCTCTCCCGCCGCGGCTCATGCGTCGGCTGGTGGCCCATCACTCGCGTTTCCTACAGTTGGAGGTGGTTCGCATGGCCGGCAAAGCAGTGGTCAGCTTGACAACGGGCTTGGAGGACCCTGAGCGGGTCACCGTCGCCTTCCTAGTGGCCGTCGGCGCAGCGGAGCTGGGACGGCCCACGCTGATGTTCCTCACCAAAGAGGCGGCCCGGTTGGCGCTCACGGGCGTCGCCACGGCCGTCGCCTGCGAGGGATGCCCGCCGCTGGCCGACCTGCTCAAGCGCTACGAGGCCGCGCACGGGCGCTATCTGGTCTGCCCCATCTGCTTCGATGCGAGGAGGCTCGACAAGACCCAACTCCTTCCGAACGCTGAGCTTGGCGGCACCATCCCGATGTGGCAATGGATAGGTGACGAGGGCGCGACCACGTTCAGCTACTGAGAGCGGACGCCGTTGCATCCGGGCAGGGACTCCGTCGCTCCCCCATGAGAGCGCGGTGCGCTGTCCAAGAGTGGATGATGAAGGTAGCCGCCGCCCGTGGTGGGGACCTAGCGTATGCATCATGCTGTCCGCATACGGTACGGGCCGCTACGCTAGGATGGCCTTGCGGCTGCGGCGCTCCGGCGGATGCCGCGCCGCGAGTCCCCACTGGCCCGCCAGTCACGTTAGGTGACGGACGGCGCCTCCCCACGGTAACGCTCGTACCGGCGTTCGGCCACCACCGCGCGCATGCGCATGACGGCAGCGTGCAAGTCACGATACGAGGTGTACAACGGCGCGAAGCCAAGCCGGATCGTATCCGGCGCGCGGAAATCGGGGACCACGTTCATCTCCTGAATCAGCGCGAGGTCGATTCCCAGTCCTTCCACGTGGCCCAGCGATACGTGGGATCCGCGCCGACGCGGGTCGCGCGGCGACTTCAACGTATACCCCAGGGGCGCCAGCACGGCCTCCCACATGGCAATCAGATACGTGCTCTGCGCCTCGGACTTGGCGCGTATGGCATCCATGCCCGCCTCTAACAGCAGATCCACCCCCGGCTCGATCAGCGCCAGCGACACGGTTGGAGGCGTCCCCGTCAGGAAGTGGCGCATGCCCTCGGCCGGCCGGTAGGCCAGACCGAAATCGAAGGGTCCACGCTGCCCCATCCAGCCGGCGATGGGGTTGGCCAGCCGCTCTTGCAACTCGCGGCGCACATAGAGGAAGGCCGGGGCGCCGGGACCACCGTTGAGGTATTTGTAGGTGCAGCCGACCGCGAGATCCACGCCCGCCGCCGCCAGATCGATCGGTACCGCGCCCACGGAGTGACTGAGATCCCACAGCACCAGCGCGCCCGCCCCGTGTGCCGCGGCCGTCAGGGCCGCCATGTCGTAGCTATAGCCGCTCTTGAAGACGGTATGCGAGAGTGTGAGCAGGGCGGCACGCTGGTCGAGCGCGGCGCGCAGCGCGGCCTCGGGCCCTTCGATGCCGTCCGGCGAAGGGATGATCTCCAGCGCGTGTCCCGCGTCCAGCACCTCGATCGCGCCCCGCAGCACGTAGAGATCCGAAGGGAAGTTGAGGTCGTCGGTCAGCACGCGCGCGCGCCCCGCTTGCAGGCGCAGCGCGGCAACCACCAGCTTGAACAGGTTGACGGAGGTGGAGTCAGCCACGACTACCTCGTCGTCCGCCGCCCCAATCAGACGGGCGATCTTGGCGCCGA
>JANWHV010000086.1 GCA_025450255.1 Chloroflexota bacterium
ACACGCCGCCGAGCGCCGGCTGTTCGCCGATCCGCAGGCGAATCGCCAGGCTTTGCTGGTAGCTCCATTCGGCGCGTTGCAGGTCGCCGTGACCCTGGGCCACGGCGCCCAAATTGTTCCAGATTGCCGCCAGGGCGCGCTGCTCGCCCAGCATTTCCCAGACGGCGCGGCTTTTCTCATACAATTCCAGCGCCGCTCGCAGGTCGCCCCGATCGTACGCGACGATGCCGAGATTATTCCAACAGCTACCGATACCCCACTGGTCTCCGATACGCTCGCGGATACTCAAGCTGCGCCGGAAACATTCCTCGGCCCGCGCGTAGTCGCCCCGATCGTAGGCCACGATCCCCTGACCGTTCCAGGACACGGCGATACCTTGCTGGTCGCCGATTGCCTCGCGGATCGCCAGGCCGCGGTGGAACCAGTGGTCGGCCTGAGCGCGGTCGTTGCCTTCGTACACGATGTCGCCCAGTAATTGATAGGCATTGGCGATGGTAGAGCCTTCCGGCTCGTCGTATAGGGCGGCCACGGCGTGCTCGACGGCCGCCAGCGCTTCGGCATAGCGGCCCTGACGGTATAGAACCTGTCCACGACCGATCGCCAGGCCCGCGCTGATCTCGGGCGGCAAATCGTCCTCGCGACGTGCTGTCGCCTCGTCCAGGGCCGCCAGAGCGGTGGCATATTCGCCCTGTTTCTCCCAGGTTTCGCTCTCCTTTCGCCAGAGCTCGGCCAGCACGGCGGCATCGGTTGCCCACGCCCGTGCCCTTGCGTACTCCGTGCGGGCCTGCTCGTACTCGCCATCGAGCACGCGCAAGTCGCCGATCTTGCCGTGCAAGCGCGCGCGACCCGCCAGTGCGTCCTGATCCGTGCTCGCCAGTCGCGCCAGATGCTCAGCGGCGCCGGCGTAGAGGGCCAGAGCCTCGGGGATGGCGTACGCGGTCGCCGCCCGGTCTCCGGCCAACTCGGCATAATGCGCGGCCCGCCCGTTACATGCCGCCTGGCCAAAATGTCGCGCGAGCAGCGCCGCGTGTTCGTTCGTTCGCCCGGCATAGTGACCCTCAAGCGCCTCACCGGCTCGGCGATGCAGGCCGGCCCGGCGTCGCTCCGGCACGTTCCTGTACAGCGCCTCGGCCAGCAATGGATGGTGGAACGAGTAGCCGCTCGCGGTTTGCTCGAGCAGCCCCACCGTAACCAATTCGTCGAGCCCATCGAGCAGCGTGTCCTCGGTCGCATCGCTTGCCGCCGCGACGACCGCATAGATCAGCCTGTCTCCGATCACGGCGCAGAGCCGCGCCAAACCCGCCGCCGCCGGAGTAAGGCGGCGTGCCTGCCGGAGAACGAGCGCCTCGATGCTTTCCGGCAGCGGCAGCGGTCCCGTGCCGCTCAGGCGCCACCTGCCGGCCAGCACGGTAAGGCGGCGCCGGGCGCGCAAGGCGGCGATCAACTCCAGGGCGAACAGGGGGCTACCGAGCGTCTGCTGATAGATCAGCGCCGGCACCGCCTCGTCGACGTCGGCCGGCGACAGCGCCGACCGCGTGAGCGCCGCCGTTTCACGCGCGTCGAGGGCGCGCACATCCACATGGATCGTTTCGGGCGCGTCTTCCAGGACGGCGAGCAGATCGGCCGCCATGCCCGTCTCGCCGCTCCGGTAGCTGCCGACGATCGACACGGGGAGATCACGGCAGTTCCGCTGCAGGTAATGAAGTGCCTGTATGGTGGTCGCATCGGTCCAGTGCAGGTCTTCCAGAACCACTACAACAGGCATCGCGCCGCAAAGATCACGCAATAACCCTACCAGAGCCGCCTGGATGCGATGACGCTCGGCCCTTGGCTCCAGCACCGGCGGCGGCGCCAGGCCCGCGATCGACACGGCAAGAGCCGGCACGAGCCGCGCCAGCACCTCGTGGAACGCGACCTGTGCCCGCAGCACCGCCGCCGGCTGCGCGGCAACATACGCCTGAAGCGCCTCCTGCAAGGGACCATAGGGAAGCTGGCCTTCGTGCTGATACGCCCTCCCGAGAAGCACCAGGTACCCGCGTCCGCGCGCCTCGCGACACAGTTCACCCAGCAAGCGGCTCTTGCCGATGCCCGCGCGCCCGCGCAGCAAGACGAGCCGGCCGCGACCCGCGGTCGTGAGATCAAGCGCTTGTCGCAGTGTCGCCATCTCGGCGTCGCGACCGAGCAACGGCACAATGACAGGCGAACCAGCCGCGCGCTCCTCGCCTCCGCTCATCGCCCACGCGACAGAAAGAGGAATGTCGAGCACAGGCTGCACCGGCGTCGTCGCGTGAGGTCCGCCCGAGATGGGCCGGCGCGGCTCCAGGGTTCCGGTCGCCACGCTCTGATACAAAGCCTCCGTTTCCGGCTCGGGCGCGAGATCCAGATCGCGCCGCAAGGCATCCGCCAGTCGTTTGTAGGTACGGAGGGCATCCGTGCGCCGGCCGTTTTCACCCTGGATGCGCATCAGTCGGCGCGCGGCGATCTCATGGCAGGCGTCGATCTGCCGCACTGCCTCGAGGTAACGCTGAGCGTCGTCAAAGTGTTCGCGCTCGGCGTGCAACGCGGCGACGTGCAGCAGCAACGCGACGCGGAGGCTGCTCAATTCCTCGCGGCGCCGGATGGCCCACTCCTGATAGGTGTCTTCCGGCAAATACTCGCCACCATAACGGGCCAGCGCGGCGCGACAGGAATCGATATCGCGGCCAGCCAGGGCATGCGCCGCGGCGCGCGCGAACGAATCGGCGTCGAGCCAGTCGGGATCAAGCGTCCCTTCGAGCACGGGCCGCAGCCGCAGTAGATCACCGTCATACACGATGTAACTGGCGCTCGCGCCCCGCGCATCCAGCAGGTTGCGAAGGCGGTGTACCAGGACGCGCAGATTGTTCGAGCCGGCGTCCGGATACGTTTCCGGCCAGAGGTAGTCTATTGCCTGTTCGCGCGGCAGCCGGTGTTCGGGCGCGGCGAGCAGCCACTTGAGGAGCGCGCCAACCATCCCTCGCGCGGATCGCGTCACGGGTAGCTCGACGCCGTCCCGCCAAACCGTGAACCCGCCCAGCGTACGGACCTTCAGTCCAGGCAAAGGCATGGGGGCGATGGCATCCGGCGCTGCCGCGGGCTGATCCGGTCTCGGATCATGCTTGCCCAGGTACTTTGAGCGCGCGCGACCATCCTCGCGCCAGAACGCGTACCAGTACGGCCCGTGGCCGCGGCCGCCCGGCGCGCAGCGCGGACAGCTTTGTTTGCCGCAACGCCGGAACTGCTGAGCGTAGGTCACGCCAGGTCCGTCTGGCAAGTCAGTCGTCACAATCGCCTTTCACGGCCGGCGCGCCATGCGATCGACGCCCGCTGCCTCCGCGACCAGTATACGCCGTTACAGTCCGTACACAAGGTCATAGTCGCGCGGCACACAAGCCCCGCCGCGCCGCAAATCCGTTTTCTGAAATGCCGGCGTAATGGGCGTGACGTATTGTTGGTCACGTGCCGGATGGGAAGCCACGGCGAATTGAACTCAGTATAGAAATCGGAGAGGAACCCCCATGAAAGCATACTCGCCACTCTTGATTCGCGCCGTCGGCGGCCCCCTCTTGCTTGCCGGCACGCTGCTGGCGCCCGCCATTCCGGCCAATGCCGCCGGCGCCGCGTCAGGGGCCGGTCACCAGCCACCGCTCCGGCCATGGGCGCACGCGGCCGTTGCCGCCGCGGAGCGTCATGCCGCGAGCAGCCATGTTCGGGAGACGCGGCCAGGGTCTGTCTCGGCCCAGGGCAACTCCGGCAACGCGGATGACTGGGACGGCGAATTCTTTAGCGGCAGTGGCGGCGGCGCGCGGGGGCCGTTCACCCTGCATGGCGGCCGATACCACGTCTATGTCAGCGCCTTTTATAACGGCTTGCACACCATGAGCAGTTCCTGCGCCTTCACGGCGCGCCTGGAAGGAGTCGAGCACCCGCTACCGCCCGCCTTCGCCAACCTTGGCACGGCCATACCGCTGAGCGATAGCGGCTATGTCTATCAACTGCCGCTCACGATCGCGATCGACCCAGGGCACTACAGCGTGATCGTCTCGCCTTTTACCAACTGCGATTGGAGCGTGAGCATCCTGGGCGGCATTCCCGTCGGCCAACCACTGGCCATCGGGCCGGTCGGCATCACGCGAACGGCGGACGACACCGGCAAGTCCATCACCAGCGTCCATTTGCACGAAAGCGTCGACCTTAGCGCGCTGTACGACACGCGGGATGCCGCCGCGCGGCCAACCGGCACGGTAACGCTCGCGCGGCAGGGCAGGACCGTGCGCACCTTGAAACTCACACGTGGCCCAACCGCGGGCGGCGTCGCGCAAATGCACCACCTGATGGCGTTTGGCGACGGCGATCGGAGCCTGATCGGCCCACTTACCGCGCGCTTCACGCTCCGGCTCGGCGCGGCGACGGCGACGCGATCGGTAGACTTTACCCTCGGCGACGGCAACGAGACAGGCGCGCTGGCGATCACGGACGTCGGGGTCTTCGCCAAAGTTGGCGACCATTATCCGGCTACCACGACCGTACATCTCACGGACCAGACCGGCTTTACCGTTACCTACAGCCGCGACGGCGGCGGGGGCGGCACGCCCAGGGGCAGCCTGAGCATCGTGCGCCATGGCACGGTCGCGTATACCTTCCCGCTCACGACGGTGACAACCGGCGGCGGCAAGACCGGCTTCTACACCATCATCCATTGGGATCCGTCCGACCAGGCGCTTTTGGGCCCGCTCACGGCGCGGGCAACCGTGACCCTGGGCAATTTCAGGGTGAGCCGCTCGGTGAATTTCACGCTCATCAGATAGTAAAACAGGAGAATAATCATGAAAATCCCTACACCCTTCATTCGTTTGATCGATCTGGCGACGGCCATAGGCGGCATCATGTGGGCGGTCGCGTCCGCCGTGATCGCATCCCGCCCACCCGGCATCCCCGGCGGCGACTATCGGCAGACCGATGATCTTGCGCCCTACGTGCTTACGGCGTTACTGCTTATCACCTTGGGGCTGGCCGGCCTGTACGCGCGGCGCGGCAAGCGAGCCGGCCGCCTGGCGCCGGTGGGTTTCGGCCTGAGCATGACCGGTGTCACGCTGCTAATCGCGGGGTCGTTGATCCTGCCGTTCGGCGGCGATACCGCCTTCACGCCGTTCCTGATCGTTCCCGGCGTGCTGTCCTTGATTCTTGGCGCGGTGGTATCGGTGGTTGCCGCGGCGCGATCCGGCCTGCTTCCCTACTGGGCGGCCACGGTGCTCATCGGTACATCGCTCCTGCTGCTGCCCTTCAATTCGGAGGACGACCGCGCCTGGTTCGCCGTGCCGTTCGGCCTGGCCTGGGCAGTCGTGTCGTGCGCGCAGGCACTCAGTCGCCGGACGGACCGCTACGCTTTCGCATAGCGTCCGAAGCGCGCCGAGCACCACGATTGCGCACTCGAAGGCCCACGTAAGCAATTCGCGATCGTTACTCGGAAGGCCCTGCCGTGACGTATATTACTCCAGACAGGGCGACGCCAACCATCTTCGAGTTGCCGGTTGCGACGCGCCAATTTGGCCGCGCCGCAACCGGCAGGACGATCGTGCCCGCACTGGTACACGTTTCATTGCGCCTGACTGGGGCCACAAGTACTTCCAGGCCCCCCCATGTGGGTCATTCGCCAGATCCACGCAACATGGTATTGTGGCAACTATGGGAAACTTAGAGTTCCAGGTGTCCACCCAGGACACCGCCGCGCCGGTGCTTTCGCCGGCGCGCACGCGCACCATTCTGGTAATCGACGACGACGTACCGACCATTGAGTTGCTCGCCGCGGCGCTCACACTGGAAGGGTATCGCGTGATCGAGGCTACCAATGGACGCGAGGGCCTCAGGCTGCTCGTCTCGGAGCGCCCGGACCTCGTGCTCTGTGATGTGTTGATGCCTGAGCTGGATGGCCGAGCGGTGGCCGATGCCATGCACGCGCAGGCCGCGTTCAAGCATACTCCCCTGGTATTGGTGAGCGCGGGCCAGGAAGCACGGGTCGCCAAGGGCATCCAGTGTACGGCCTTCGTGGAAAAGCCCTTCTCCGTGAGCGCCCTCTGCGATCTGGTCGCGCAATTGCTCGACACGGCGTAAGCGCGCTCCGGATGGCCGACGTGATGACGGTGCTCGGCCCTGTTCCCGCCTCCGACCTCGGCATTACCCTCGCCCACGAGCACCTGATGTTGGACCTCGGTTGCTTGTGGCACGATCCGTTGGACGCCGCGCGACGGCCACTGGTCGACATGCCGGTGACCCGCGAGGCCCGCGCAGCGCTGCTTCGCGATCCGTACCACTGTCGCGACAACCTCCTGCTCGACAGCCGTAAGCAGGCAGTTGAGGAACTGGCGCGTTTCTCGGCCCTCGGCGGCGGCGCCATCATCGATCTCTCCACCCGCGCCATCGGGCCGTACCCGCGGGATCTCGCGGCAATCTCGCGCCAGAGCGGCCTGCGCATCGTAGCCGGCTGCGGTTTCTATACGCACCGCGCCCATCCTGCCTGGGTGGCGGGCGCCGCCGTCGAGACGTTGACCGAGTCCATGCTCATGGACCTGACGGAGGGCTTCGCCGAACCGGGCGCGGGCGGCGAGCCGCCCGTGCGCGCCGGGATCATTGGCGAGATCGGCACAAGCTCGCCGATTCACCCGGACGAGGAGCGGGTGCTTCGCGCCGCCGCTCGCGCGCAGCGGGCGACCGGCGCGGCGATCAACGTGCACCTTGCTATTTTCGCGCGGGAAGGTCTTCGCGTGCTGGACGTGCTGGAGGACGCGGGCGCCGATCTGACGCGCGTGGCGTTGAGCCATCTTGACGAGAGCCCCGATCCCGCCTATCACATGGCCATCGCCAAGCGCGGCGCCTACCTGGAATTCGATACCTTTGGCTCTGAATGTTTCTTCGACGAGGACGGGCTGCGCGAGCCGACCGACCAGGAGCGCATCGACGCCCTGCTTCGCTTGCTCGATGCCGGTTATGTCAAACAATTGCTTTTGTCACAGGACGTGTGCACCAAGATGCAGTGGCGGATCCATGGCGGCGCCGGCTACGATCATCTGCTCCGCGTGGTTATGCCGCAACTCCAAGCCCGCGGCCTCTCGGATGCTGCCATCACCACCATGCTGGTCGATAATCCCGCGCGGCTTCTTTCCGGCCAATAGGGCGATTGCCGGTTGCGCGGAAATTGCTCATTTCCGATGGCGATTTCGACGATCGTCGCTCGTCGTTACTATGAGACGGCATGATGGGGCCGGAAGGCATGCGCCGGCACGGCACACGCGATGCCCAACAGAGTCGGGAGCAAATATCCCGGTAATGCGCAGCCGCGTATGTGCTATCGTGAACTGGGGGCGCGCTCGCGTCTATGCATAGGATAGGGAGATACGCGGATGGCTAAGGCAGCACTGAGTACCGCTCACGCCGTATGGTCTGGCGATCTGGTGCACGGTAAGGGAAGCTTCACACTCGATAGCGGCGTCACCGGCGAGCTGCCGGTGACCTGGGCAGGGCGGACGGAGCGGACGCCTGGCTCCACGAGCCCGGAAGAGCTGATCGCCGCCGCGCACGCCGCGTGCTATGCCATGGCGTTCTCGGGCATCCTGGCCGGCAAGGGCACGCCGCCCACCAAGCTGGAAGTGACCGCGACCAGCAGCTTTGCGCCGACTGACGGCGGGTTCAAGATCGACAGCGTGGAACTACACGTGCGCGGCCAGGTGCCAGGCATGGATCAAGCGGCGTTCGAAGCGGCGGCGCGCGAGGGCGAACAGGGCTGTCCCGTCTCCAACGCGCTCCGAAACAACGTACGGATCACTGTGCAAGCCGAGCTCGTGCGCTAGACAGGAGCACATACGAGCAGAGCCGCGGCTTCCGCGGCGTCCGTCGTCAGCGCTCGGCCCTGCCGCCATATCGAGGCGACCTCTCTATCGCCCAGTGCGGCATGTACTCTCGCCGTCTCGCGAGCGTGGCGGGGACCGTCCACGGCAGCGCCGAGCGCCGATGTGTTCGCGCAGTTTTTCGGCCGCGCCCAGCAGCAGGCAGGCGCGACGCGGCTGCCCCAGGGTAGTGGCGACGGCGGCAAGCCCTTCGATCGCGGCGGCGACCTGGCGAGCGTTGCCGAGCTCCGGCTCCATCTCAAGGCTCTCGCGCGGATCGGCGGCGGCTCGCGCGTGGTCGCCCCGTTCGGTCGCCACCAGCCCAAGATTGTAGTGCAGCAGCGCGATATGCGGCCGATCGCCCAGGGCGCGAGCCAATCGATACTTCGTCACGTTCCCTTGATTGATCAACACGCGCGCCGCGCTCGAGCAGTGGGCGCTAGATGGCCAGGACTGTGGCGCGGCGAGCCTGAACGTGCGTTCGATCAAAGGCCCCCACGCCGTCTTTGCCGGCCGGTATGCGCTTCCGGCCGCGGAGCAACGCTATAAGATCGGGCGCGTAATGGTACGCGTGGTGGGCCCGGACGGGAAGGTGCTGCGCCGTCAAACGCTGACCGCCCGCGAGGGCTATGGGCCAGTTCCGCTCACCGTCAGCCTCGCCGGCGCCGCCAGGCTCGATCTGTTCTGGCCGGACCGGCGGGTGATTGTCTTCGCCATGACCCAGGCGTGGAAACCGCGTCCCGCCATGCCACGGACACATTCTTGCGCGACCCTGCTATGCTACATGGCGAGCACGGGAAACGATCTGGAGCAACGCGAAACCGGTATGGCCGCGGCGGCCACGGGTGCGGTATCAGACAAACCCGGCGATGGATGAGCGGCACCCAAGCGTAATCACCTGGCGCCCTGGCGGTCGTCAGGCTTGCGATCTGGAGGTGCCCGATTATCGTATATGGCCGCCACCGCCGCTCGGGCGCCCTGGACGGCGGAGCCCGCCCGCCCTCTGGCCGGGAGGCGTGCTCAGGCGCCGTCAGGCGGACGGTCCCGCCGTATCTCGCGCCGCGCCCCTGGCCGGGTGTACGTGCATGCCTCGTGGCCACATGCCTTTCCGCGTGCCTCGTTATGGCCGGCGCGCTGTCACCTCTGGCGCATCCTGGCGGACCATCCGGGCCCGCTCCAGCCCTTGCAACCGGCGCGACGCCAAATGCCGGAGCAACGGCGATGCTCGCGGCGGAGCCGCTACGCTTCGAGCCAAACCACGGGCAGGTTCCCGGCGTCGTGGCGTTCGTGGCGCATGGGCACGGCTACATCGCGTACATCACGCTGGCGGGACTCGCGCTCTCGCTGCAATCCTCGGCGCCTCATGGTCCTTCGGGGGACGGTTCGGATGCGGCCGGCGACTCGTTCCGGCGCGCGGTGGTCTGGCTGCGGTTCGCGGGCGCCAATCCGCGGCCAACCATAACAGGGCTGCATCGCCTGCCGGGCACGAGCAATTACTTTATCGGCAACGACCCGCGCCAGTGGCATACCGCCGTGCCGGCCTTTGGCGAGATCGCCTATCACGGCATCTACCCTGGCGTCGACGCCATATTCTACGATAATGGGCACGGCCTGGAATACGACCTGCGCCTGGCGCCTGGCGCGGACCCGAACGCGATCCGGCTCGCGGTGACCGGCGGGCAAACGATATCGGCCATGAACGGGCTGATCGTGCATACCGATGCCGGCGACATGCGCCTGGGCGCGCCGCGTATCTATCAGCGGTCGGGACGACAGCGCCTGCCGGTGGCGGGCCGCTACCAGATCCGGCAAGGCGGCGCCATTGGCTTCGCGGTGGGTATGTACGATCGCGCCCGGCCGCTGATAATCGACCCCACGGTGGTCTACAGCACCTATCTTGGCGGCACGGGGGATGACCTGGGAAACGGCATCGCCGTCGATGGACAGGGGCACGCGTTCATTGCCGGCGAAACCACGTCGCTGGACTTCCCGGCGGCCACGAACGGCGCGCGTCCAGACTTCGCGGGCGGCGGATCGTGCGAGGACTACTACACGTGCGGCGATGCCTTCGTGGCCAAGCTCAGCGCCGACGGCCGCGGCCTGCTCTACCGCACCTACCTGGGCGGCAGCCGGAACGACGGCGCGTGGACCGTGGCGATCGACGACACCGGCAATGCCTATATCGAGGGGCGCACTCTTTCGCTCGACTTTCCCGTCAAGCACGCGTTCCAGCCAAGGCTCGCCAGGGGCAACGGCGATAACGTAGGTGACGCGTTCGTAGCCAAACTCAGTGCCGACGGCACCAAGCTCCTCTACAGCACGTACCTTGGCGGTACGGGCAATGACCAGGCGCTTGGCATCGCGGTGGACAGCCAGAGACACGCCTTCGTTACCGGCTACACGAGCTCGCGCGATTTCCCGCTCGCCCATGCCTTTCAAGGCAACAATAAGTCCGCCAGGGGCAGCGTGACGGTATTCGTATCCAAGTTGAGCGCGGACGGGCGCGCCTTGCTGTACAGTACCTACCTGGGCGGCAGCGACTACGAGTCCGCGGGCGCGATCGCGGTGGATCGGCGTGGTGACGCTTACATCACGGGATCGACGCAATCGCGGGATTTCCCGCTGGCCAACACGCTCCAGCACTTCTCAGCCGGCCATCTAAACGGCTTCGTCGCGGCATTGAACGCGGGCGGCAGTAAGCTGTTATTCAGCACCTACCTGGGCGGCAGCGCTGAAACAATTGGCACCAGCATCGCCCTCGACGGCGCCGGCCAGATGTACGTCGCCGGATCTACCGCCGCCAATGACTTCCCAATCCGGCGCGCTATCCAGAAGAGGGCCGCCGGCATTGGCGCCCTGGGCTGGGGCGACGCGTTCGTGGCAAAATTCAGCGCCGGTGGCAAGAGCCTGCTTGTGAGCACATACCTGGGCGGGAAGGGAGACGAGCAGGCGTTGGGCCTCGCGTTGGATGGGCGCGGCAATGTGTTTGTGACGGGCGCCACTACGTCCGAAAACTTCCCCACCCTGCGCGCAATCCAGCCCGCGAACCACACCGCGCGCTCGTGCCGCGAGCGGTTGCCATACGATCCGGTACGACGCGGCTATCACCCCTTTGCTTTCCCCTGCGCCGATGCCTTTATCACGGAACTGGGGAATGGTGGCACGGCCCTGCGCTACAGCACCTATCTGGGCGGCGCTCTCGGCGACGGCGCGGATTTTGTCGCCACGGACAAAGCCGGGAACGCCTATGTGGTCGGCACGACCCGTTCGCCGAACTTTCCCCTGTTCCACGCCATGCAGCCGGGCTTCGGCGGCGGCGCGGGCGATGTCTTCGTAGCGAAGATCGCCGGCTGAACGGGCGCTATTGCAGCACACGGATCGTCCGCTCCGACGCGCCGGATGAAGGTATTGCGGCCGTTCGGCGTGACCGCGGCTGCGTGGATTCCACCTGCGCCACGCCCAGCAGGCCAGGATCGGCGCGCAAGCGTATCCGGCACGATGTCACGCATCACGTCGTCCATCCGGCGGACGCGGCTTCGATCGAGCCCGGGCAACCGGGTACACGCGCGCAACGATCGCACTGGTTGGCGGTAGGCATCGAGTCGCAAGGTGATAGCAACCGCCTCCAGATGGCTGAGCGTCAATAGCCAGAGAGCAGGTCGACCATGATGCTGCCCGCCATAATAGTGGCACAGTGCAAACGCCGCTTCCGGCACGCAAGTCTCGGTAGCCACAACGCGGCGGCCAGGCGCGAGAGAAAGGCCGGCCGGGACGTGTTGGACGGCGGTCCGTGCCGCGAGGCGAGCGCGCCACGTTCCTCGCTCGCCCGTCACGGTCGCCTGGCCGGATTTTATGAGGGTATGCTCAAGACGATTTTGCCGAACTGCGCCGCTTCCTCCATGCGCGACTGGGCCGCCCCCGCCTCCGCGAGCGGGAACACCGTATCGACCACGGGCCGCAACCTGCCCTCGCCGAACAGCTCGAGCATGGCCGCGAACTCCGCCGGGCTGCCCATGGTGGACC
>JANWHV010000087.1 GCA_025450255.1 Chloroflexota bacterium
GGGACCAGGATGCGGCGATAGCATGTTCCCTCGGGAACCGGGGTTGGGCGGTTGGCTGCCCGTACCAACAGCATTGGCAGCGTGGTGTGCCGGAGCACGGCGTCTGCCACCGAGCCGAGCGCGGGCCAGTGCGGGCCGGAGCCGGCGCGCGCGCTCATGGCGATCACTCCCGCCCCTTCGCGGCGCGCGACGGCGAGAATGGCATCGGCAGGCGTCTGGTTCACCACTATGGCGCGGGCACGGTGACCGTTCCGTAGCAGCCTATCTCGCGCCGCACCCATGTATGCCTCGGCTTCTTGCCCCCGTCCGGCATGCACGAGCAGCAGGTTGGCGCTGGTGAAGGCGGCGAGGCGCGCGGCAGGTGGAAGGGCCTGCTCGGCAAGCGGAGAGCCATCGAGAGCTACCAGAATCGAGCCAATCATCGTCGCATAACCTTCCAGCTTTCCGCGTTGCCCCGCGGCAATACGCTTATGGTCCCACTGTATGCTTATCGACGGCCTGTATCCAGAGCCGTCCGGCACGTTCAGGACGGGCCGAAGGTCCGGCGGGACACTGTCGCGGACACGTCGGTGTCTCCAGCGTGTGTCTTGTCCACCCCCCGGCACGAAGATCGCCCATACCGGACGCCCGGCATCAATGGGTCATCGCTAGCGGCGCGGACCGCGCGTCGCCCGCCACCGGGACACCCTCATGGAGCGCGCCGCCGGCTACCCGCAGCAGCAGCACGGGCACGTTCGCGCGGTGCAGCACCTCGCCCGCGACGCTTCCGTGCAGTAGGCGATCGAGTCCTACCCTGCCATGGGTGGTCATCACGATGAGATCCACGCCGTTCTCCTCGGCGACACGCAGGATGCTTGCCGCCGGATCGCCCGCGGCGACATGGATCCACTCTGGTTGCCCACCAAGGTTGCGTTGCGCCGCGCGCTCCAGCTCTTCACGCCCACGACTGCCGGCCGGCGTCTCGTGCTCTCCAGCCGCAGTGCTCACTGGGTGCGTGCCGAGCAGCAGCAGGATATCGGCGCCAGACAGGAAGGGGGTACGCGCCACGTACCGCAGCAGATGCTCCGCCTGAGCCGGCGTATCCAGCGGCGCCAGGATCTTGCGGTATGCGCTATCCTGCTGCAGCCCCGGCCGGTGATAGGCGCGCACCACCAGCACCGGCGTCGCGGAGGCGTGAACGACACGCTCGGTGACGGAGCCCAGCAGTACCCGGCTTACCCCAGATCGTCCGTGGGAACTCATCACAATCGTGTCGGCGCTGACCTGGTCCGCGGCGGACAAGATACCCTCGCCGGCGTCGCCATAGTAGACCTCCGACGACACCGCGAATCCATCCAGTGCCAGGCGGCGTTTGGCGCGCCGCAGATAGTCTCTGGCCTCAAGGACGGGCGCCTGCTGGGCGGAAAACGAATCGTGCCGCAGCGCGCGCGCATCCACGACACGCACCAGTGTGATCGACGCACCGGTCAGCCGCGCGATACGCCGCGCTTGAGGCAGTGCTTGCTCGGCAACCCGCGATCCGTCGAGTGGTACCAGAATCGACCGTTGCATCACCTTCTCCTCGGCTTCCCGCCATCGCTTCATCTCAAGTCGTCGCGCCCCGCGGCGCCTCCCGCGTTGGAGACGCCTATCACGCTCGCGACCACCGGCATCCCCAGGACCGGGCTCTACTTGATGCCTATCACCCCTCCTGGGGCAACGGCCTGGCGTCCCCAGGGATCGAGGCTATACACATCATCGGCGACGGCGCCTGCGCGGGGTAGGGCCGTGTGGCCTAGATCCATATGGCCTTTGGTCATGACGCCGATCATCTCCCAGGACCGCGGCCAGGCAAGCATGGCGTTGCACGGGTGCGCGCCTCCGCGTACCGGCGCGAATTGCCGTGTCGCGCGCGATCGGAGTGCCCGCGAGCCAGTCGAATGGCCGGCACAACAGGGCCTTCCGGCCCTTACCACCGCCGCGCCGTCTCGGTACGGTAAGAGAAAGGATGAAACCATGACCACGCCGCTGAAACTCTTACTCGTCGATGGCCACTATCTGGTGCGCCAGACCCTGGCCGAGCGGCTGCGGCGCCACCCTGGGGTCGGACGAGTGGTGACTACAGAGTGTCTGGCCGCCGCCATCGGGCTTATTGCGCAAATCAAGCCGGACCTTGTGATCTGCGACCCGCGGACCCTGGGCCAGGAAGCCGACGCCTGTGTGCGGCAACTCAGCGCCGCCGGCCCGCCGATCCTCGTCTTGACCTCTTCCATACGGAACGACGAATTGGCGGCGCTGCGGCAGGCGGGGGCGGTGGAGGTGATGCTCAAGGGCGTGGGCATCCCCATCCTCCTCGGCAACATCGAGCGAATTGTCCACGACAGTGCGGCGGTGGCGCGGAAAAGAGCATAGTTCCGAGGGGCGATGGGCCGGCCGGAGAGCGCGTTGACAGTCCCACGGCCCGGTCGTATCCTGCTAGCACGTATACAGGTATGCTCGCCGCGCCGCGATGCATCGTATCAGCATGAAACGGGTATGGGTTCCGTGGCGGAGTGTGAGGACCTCAGTTCGCCGCGCCACGCCGGCAGCCCGTCCGATCAAACTGACGAGCGGATGGCCTGGCACGTGGCGAGCCAGCTATTTGGCAGCCGTGACCCGCACGTGGTGGTACGCCGTATCGTCGCCGCGGGGCGCGATCTGGCGCATGCCGACGCCGCCGCCATCCTGCTGTATGACCTTCAGCAAGCGATGTTCGTCCCCGTGGTTCCGAGCGTGGCGCTGGGCCTCGACGAGCGCTGGCTGCAACGCCAGGGCCTTGAGGGCATGCAACGATTGGCGCGGCGCGCCGTGGACGCCCAGGCTATCGTCGAGTTGCGCGACACGGCCGGCGGCGAGCCGGGTTCCGATCTTCCTGTCCTGGCCGGCGGCGAACAGCCGCGTGCTGTCCGCGTGCTCCCGCTCACATTCGAGGGTGAGGTATTGGGCGCCCTGCACCTCTTTCACGCGGCGTCCCAGATAGCGGTATCCACCCCTGACTCACTCGACGCCTTTATGACGGTGAGCGCCCTGGCCCTCGCCAATGCCCAGGCCCATCAGCGCGAGCACGCGCGGCGGGCGCGGCTGGAGGCGCTGGACGACGCGAGCAAAGCGCTCGCGGTCGAGCTGTCGCCGCGGCAGGTGCTGAAACGCATCGTGGAGATCGCCACCGCCATCGCCGGCGCGCGCTATGGCGCCCTCGGCGTGGCAGGAGACGACGGCTATCTGTCCGACTTCATCACGGTCGGCATCACCGCCGAGGAGCATGAGCGGATCGGCCATTTGCCGCGCGGCCATGGCCTGCTCGGCACGCTGATCCGGCTCGGCCAACCGCTCCGCGTGCCTAATATGTGGCACGACCCGCGGCGCGTCGGCTTTCCGCCGCATCACCCGCCCATGACGAGCTTGCTGGGCGTGCCCATCCGCGTGCATAACGTGGTAGTCGGCGACCTATATCTTACGGACAAGATCGGCGCCGCCGCGTTCTCCGAGGACGATCAGCACGTGATTGAGATGCTGGCGGCTCATGCCGGCATCGCCATCGAGAACGCGCGGCTCTACGCCCAGGCCGGCGAGTTGACACTGTTGCGGGAACGCGAGCGCTTTAGTCGCGAGCTGCACGACGGCATTATCCAGGACATCTATGGGGCGACGCTGCAACTGGAGGATATCGCCGAGGATATGCCGGATGAGGCCGGCCGGGCACGGCTGCTCGCCGCCGGCGATCACCTGTCCAACGTGATCGCCGACGTGCGCATCTATATTCAGGGGCTCCGCCCGCGCATGTTGGAGGGGCGGCCGCTGGCCGAGGGCATCGCCGCTGCCGTGCGCGAGAGCAACGACCAGCACGCCGCCGAGGCCACGTTCCGCCTCGAAGGCGAGCCCTACAGGCTGCCGGACGAACAGGCGACTGCCCTGCTGCAGATTGCGAAAGAGGCGCTCGCCAACGCCCACAAACACGCCGAGGCGTCGCGCCTGGAGGTGTGTCTGCGCTATAACCAGTCCGGGGTGACGATCGCCGTGGCGGACGACGGCAAGGGTTTCGACCCCGAGGCGCTCCGCGGCGAGCACCATCGGGGCCTGCCCAACCTGAAAGCGCGCGCCGCGGAGGCAGCGGGCAGCTTGACCGTGCGCAGCGCGCCGGGGTCCGGCACCACGGTTACGGCGTTCATCCCCGCGGGCTGACGCTCAGTTGGCCGGGCAGTAGGAGAAAGAGATACCAGCCAATGTCTGGACCTTTGCGACGGCTACTCCATGGCGCCCCCGCCCGGTCCAGCCGTGCCATACTGCTCCTGCTGACGCTGGCGATCGCCATGCCTGGCCCACGGGCTCAGGCTGGATCGGAACGCCCAGCCTCCGCCCGGCAGGACAGCCCGGCGCGGACGGTATCGTCGCGTGCGCCAGACCACGTTTTCCCCGCGACCTCGCCGGTGCGTCTCCCGGCAACCGTCCAGCCCACGGCCATCCACCAACAACCGCTGAACCCGGCGACGAACTATGGCTACGACCAGGTCAACCGGCTTATTTCAGTTACCGACCCCCTCAATCCCGCCACGCACTACAGCTACGACAACCTGGGCAACCGCGCCAGCGTGACCGACGGGAATAACAACACCACGCGCTACGCCTATGACGACGCCAACGAGCTGGTGAGCACCACCCAGCCGGACAGCACCACCATCGGCGCCAGCTACGACGCCGACGGCAACACGCTCAGCCATACCGACGCCAACGGTCACGCCACCGCGTATACCTACGACGTGCTCAACCACCAGGCCAGCAGCACCGACGCGCTGAGCCGCGTCACCAGCACCGTCTACGACGCGGTGGGCAACCTCACCGCGCTGACCGACGCCATGGCCCCAGCCCGCACCACCAGCTACGGCTACGACGCCAACGACAACCTCCAGAGCATCGCCTACAGCGACGGCGTCACGCACGCCGTCAATTACAGCTACTCGCCCACGGACCAGCGGCTGAGCATGAGCGACGGCACGGGCACGTCGAGCTACGGCTACTGGCCCAACGGCTGGCTGCAAAGCGTCA
>JANWHV010000088.1 GCA_025450255.1 Chloroflexota bacterium
AAATCATAAGCTTGTTTAACTGCAAGTCGCCGGAGTCCAGGCCACATGCCAGGCCGACGAGTTGCGATAAATGGAGGATTGGCATGCGCACGCTGCTGCCCTGCAGCTTGGCCGCGCGTGGCTGATAAGCATCCAGCGATGTATGGCACAGAGGACAGGGCGTGACCATGATATCCGCTTCCGCCTCTTCCGCCTCTTCCAATCGCTTCACCGCCATCTTGGTGGATGTGTCTTCGTTGACGGTGAGAATGTGGAAACCGCAGCACCGGGTCTTACCCGCGTAATCGACCGGCGTGCCACCGAGTGCGAGCACCAGATTGTCGAACGAGGTTGGATTGTCTGGGTCATCATATCCGGTGTCCTCGATTGGCCGCAGCAGCTGGCATCCGTAGTACGACGCTACCCGTAGGCCGGTGAGTGGGCGCACGACCTTTTCCTTCAAGCGATCGAGCCCGTAGTCGCCAACCAGTACCCAGAGCAGGTTCTTCACCAGCGTATTGGCACTGTAATGCAGCCCACTCTGCGAAAGGATCTCGTTCGTGCGGTCCAATAACGCGGGATCCTCGCGCATTGCCCGATTGTCCTGGCTGAGGTTCTGCTGGCAGGTACTGCAAATATTGACGATGTCCATGCCGGCCGCTTCCGCCATGGCGAACGTGCGGGCGTTCAGGGCAATTTGCAGCTCGGGATTCTCGTCGCGAATCACGCCCGCGCCGCAGCACGTCGCGTCGGTCATTTCCCATAGATCGATGCCGAGCACCTTGGCGAGCTCCACCGTGGAATGGTGCAACTCCGGGCACGTGCCCTTGGCCACGCAGCCGGTAAAGTAGGCGTATTTCATTTATTGCTCTTCCTTCGTGCCTACCGCCTCATAGATGCGGCGCACTTCCTTGGGATTGTCGACCCGTTCCGCCTGTACCATCGGTAGAGGCAATTTGCCCTTCATCAGCATGCGAAGCCCCTGCGGACCATTACGAATTTGGCCTGCTACGTTGGTTAATCCCACGGTTTGCAGTACCAGCATCGATTCATCCAAGCGGCCGGTTCGTCCTACGCTCTGGGTGAAGATCTTGCTGTGGCGGGCGCCGACGTTATTGGTGATTCCGGCCTGAACGGACATTCGCCGCAGGTCGGCGATCGCGTGCGCCGGGTCCACGTGCTTCGGGCATTCCATGCAGTTGTAGGCATGAGCGCAATCCCAAAGGCCCAGATCCACAAGCTTCTGTAGACGCTCCTTCCGCTTGCCGTCCCTGGGATCGGTAACGAACCTGTGCGCCTTTGCCAGGGCTGGGGGGCCGGCAAAGTGACTGTCTACCTCGGTCACGCCGCAATCGGAATAGCAGACCGCGCAAAGGATACAGTTCAAGTCCTTGCGTGAGGGCGCCAACTGTTGTGGCGTTACACGATACTCCTCGTTGGCCGGCGGTACTTTCGCGGCATCCGGCTGCAGCCAAGGCTCCACGTCGCGGAAGTGCTTCCAGAAAGGCGACATATCGACAATCAGGTCCTTGATCACCGTCATCGTGCGCATCGGCGTGATCTTGAGTACGCTGCGGCCGCGATTCACCTCAAGCGCGATGGGTGTCTTGCAGACCAGTTTCGTATAGCCGTTGACCACCATGGAGCACGACCCGCAAATCGCGTGCCTGCAGGCGCGCCGGTACGCAAGCGAGTCGTCCATACTATCCTTGATGGCGTTGAGGCCATCCAGGATCGTTGCCTCGTCCCACAAGTCCAGCTCGTAGCGCTCAAAATGAGGCACCTCATCTTGTTCGGGAATGTAGCGCTGGATGAGGAAGGTAGATTTCATTTAGTAGACCCTCTCCATCGGCTGAAACTTGCCCAAGGTGACCGGGGCGTAGGAAAGCTTCGGCCCATCTGGGCTGGGCATTGCCACCGTGTGTTTCAACCATTGTTCGTCATCGCGATTTGGGTAATCGGTGCGGGCGTGCGCTCCGCGGCTCTCCGTACGCGCAAGGGCGCCTACGGCGATAATCTCGGCCAGGTCCAGCATGGCGTCCAGCTCATACGCTTCTGTTAGCGCTGTATTGAAAACCATCGAGTGGTCGCCGATCGCGACGTTAGCGTTCCGCGCTCGAAGCTCGCGGATCTTTTTGACGCCCTGCTCCATGGTCGACTGTTGGCGGAAGATGTGGAAATGCTCGTTCATTACGGCTTGCATGGCGTCGCGCAGCACCGCCACCTTCTCCCTGCCCGTGCTTGCGAACAGTTTCGACCGCCGGTCTTCCTGTTCCTGGAGCGCGTGGCCGGGAAACGCCGCGAAGTCGTGATTTTTGGCATACTGGGCCGCGCTGTTGCCGGCTATCTTCCCGAAGACGACGGTCTCCAGAATGGAGTTGCCGCCGAGCCGGTTCGCGCCGTGCACGCTGACCGCGGAACATTCACCCGCCGCGAAAAAGCCCTGGATCGGCGACGTACAGGTCTTGTCCACGCGAATGCCGCCCATCGTGTAGTGGGCGCCGGGCTTGATCGGTATCGGCTTTTCGACCGGGTCCGCGCCGGCAAAGTCAATCGCAAGCTCGCGGATCTGTGGCAGGCGCTCCTGGATCCTCGCCTCGCCTAGATGGCGCAGGTCGAGCAATACACAGCCATTTACGCCCCTGCCCTCTAGGATCTCGGTCCATTCGGCCCGCGCGACGACATCACGGCTGGCAAGCTCACCCTTGCTGGGCGCGTACTTGAACATGAATCGATCGCCCGCGGCATTCAGCAAATAGGCTCCCTCACCGCGCGCGCCCTCTGTTATCAGCACCCCGTTCGCTGCCAATGTGGTCGGGTGGAACTGGATGAATTCCATGTCCTCCACGGGTGCGCCGGCCTTAAATGCGATCGCAACGCCGTCGCCCGTACTGATCAGCGAGTTTGTGCTCTTGTAAAACACGCGTCCCGATCCGCCGGTAGCAAATACGACCGACTTTGCCCGGATCGCGCTGAGCTTGCCAGTCGTAAGATCCAGGGCGATCACGCCGCGGCATATATTGTCCTCGACAATAAGTGAGACCACGAAGAATTCTTCGTAGACCGTTGCCCCGTTCTTGAGCACCTGCTCGTAGACGGTCTGCAGAATGACGTGCCCGGTAATGTCGGCCACGAAGCATGTACGCGGAAACCCGGCGCCGCCGAATGGGCGAGTGGCGATACGGCCATCCTGCCAACGGCTGAATAGACACCCCTGATGCTCGAGCTCGTAGATATTCTCGGGCGCCAGTCGCGTTAAGATCTCCGCGGCATCCTGGTCTGCCAGGTAGTCGCTTCCCTTAACGGTGTCAAACCAGTGGTTCTCCCAATTGTCGTCTTTCGCCACGGCGGCGTTAATGCCGCCTTGAGCGGCGCCAGAGTGGCTCCGCATCGGATGCACCTTGGAGATCACGGCCGTGTCAACGCCCGCTTCCCGAGCCGCCACGGTCGCGCGCATGCCGGCCAGGCCCGCGCCGACCACCAGTACATCGTGTTGGATCGCAGCATCTACCATAGCTTGGGCAGTCCTCCGGGCTGCGACTGTTACTCTTGCGCCACGTTGGGGCCGCGCGGCGAGGCTTACATAATACGTGGTCGAGTGTACCACTGAAGCGAGGGACCGGGTAAGGAAATCGCGTCCCGCACTACCGGCCCCGTCATGTTCAGTACTGTTAAACAGCCTCTCGCATGTGCTTGACGATAGCCTGGCCGAAGGCGGAGCATGAAACCTTGGTCGCGCCGGGCATCTGCCGCTCCAGGTCGTAGGTAACGGTCTTGCTCGCGATCGCGCGCCGCACGCCTTCGTGGATCAAGTCCGCCGCGCTCTGCCAGCCAAGATATTCGAGCAGCATCGCGCCCGACAGGATCACGGAGCCGGGATTTACCATGTCCTTGCCGGCGTATTTCGGCGCCGTGCCGTGGGTGGCCTCGAATATAGCCGCGCTGTCGCCAACGTTCGCGCCGGGCGCCATGCCCAGTCCGCCGATCTGTGCCGCGCACGCGTCCGACAAATAGTCGCCGTTCAGATTAGGCATCGCCAGCACGGAGTATTCCGCCGGGCGCAGCAGAATTTGCTGGAACATGGCGTCCGCGATGCGATCCTTTATCACCACCCTGCCGCCAGGACCATCGGCGCCGACGGCATCCTCACGCACCGTTCGATCGCCGAACTCACGCTGGGCAAGGGCGTAACTCCAATCTCGGAATGCCCCTTCGGTAAACTTCTGGATGTTGCCTTTGTGGACGATTGTGACGCTGGGCAGCTTGTGGTCGATGGCGTATTGGATGGCGCGGCGCGTCAGGCGCTCGGTGCCAAACTGGCTCATCGGCTTGATGCCGATGCCGGAACCTGGCCGCACGGACTTCCCCAGCTCGTCCTTCAGGAACGCGGCTAGCTTCTCGGCCTCGGGGGTGCCACTGGCGAATTCGATGCCGGAATAAACGTCCTCGGTGTTCTCGCGAAAAATGACGACGTCTACCTTTTCCGGCTCTTTCACAGGGCTCGGCACGCCCTCGAAGTATTTGACCGGCCTGATACAGGCGTACAGGTCAAATATCTGGCGCAACGTCACGTTGAGGCTGCGGATACCGCCTCCAACTGGAGTCGTCAGGGGCCCCTTAATGGCCACGGCATATGCACGCAGCGCCTCCACCGTTTCATCCGGCAGGTACGCGCCATACAGCTCCAGCGCTCGCTCGCCCGCGTACACTTCCATCCAGCTCATGCGATGGCGGCCGCCGGACGTAAGATCCGCCGCCGCGTCAAGCACGGGCTGGCTTGCGGCCCAGATATCCGGGCCAATGCCGTCTCCACGGAGGAACGGCACGATTGGCGTGTCGCTTACCATGGGCTTGCCGTCGCGGAAGGTAATGCGGTCGCCACTTCCAGGTACACGAATGTGCTGCCAGTCTGCCATTGCGCGGCGCTCTCCTTTGGGTTCTGCTCGCTCGCTTCTGCGCGACCGTCCGGCGTCTTATCACGCCCCCATGGGTGTGTGACGGTCACAACTCACCTGCTGATTATACCTGCGGCTTCGCCGCTCTTCAGGTTTGCGCGACTTCGCGAAGCACCCAGAGGCGGCGCCTTCTGGCGTATCATGAAATCTCTTGGCTGCCGCCGGAACGGCAGAGCGAACCGCACAATGCCGCGGGAGGTATGAATGGGACGAATGTCCGGCGCCGATGCCGTGGTCGCAAGCCTCAAGGCGCACGGGGTATCCACCATTTTCGGCATTCCTGGCGTGCATACGCTGCGGCTCTACGACGCGCTACGCCGCGAGCCAGGTATACGTCACGTTCTGGCGCGCCATGAACAGGGCGCGGGCTTCATGGCGGACGGATACGCTCGGGTCACGGGTGAGCCCGGCATCGCCTGTGTAATCACCGGACCAGGCGTCACGAATGTAACGACGCCTGTCGCGGACGCGTACGCGGATTCTATCCCGCTCCTGGTCATTGCCACCAGTGGACCACGAGCATGGACCGGCCGGCCCAGCGGCGACTTGCACGAGCTGAAAGACCAGTTTGGCGTCATGCAATCGCTTGCGGGATGGAATCGAGCCGTCGAAACGCTCGACGAGATCCCTGATGCCATGCGCGATGCGTTCAGGGCCCTGCGAAGCGGGCGGCCGCGCGGGGCCTACCTGCAGATTCCGCTTGACCTGCTCGCTCAGGAAGGTGACCTGCTTGTGGAGCCGCGGGCGGCGCGCCCATCTCCGTCTCCGAACGCGGCCGCCATTGAGGCTGCCGCCGCTATCCTGCGTGGCGCGCGCCGGCCAATGATCGTGGCCGGCGCGGGCGTCACGGCCGCGGGCGCCAACGGCCAGGCGCAGCCCGATCTCCCGCGTTCGCTCCGTCACCGACACCAG
>JANWHV010000089.1 GCA_025450255.1 Chloroflexota bacterium
GCCTGTACGCACATGGGCTGCATGCTCAGTTGGATTGACGGCGCCGGGACGTTTCTCTGCCCGTGTCATGGGGCGCAGTACAATGCGAACGGTACCGTGCTCAGCGGCATCGCGCGACATCCGTTACCGCGATTGCGCCTGCAAATTCGGCCGGGCGGCGCCGTATATGTCTGGTCGGTAGACGAGCGTCCCGCGGTGACGACTGTGGCCCCCTACAACAAGGCGTAGATATACTCCATGTTCCTGAAAGGGAGTCTGCCCAGTGTCGCTGCGCACCGGGCCGCCCCATGCCTGCGCGGCCACGGAATCCCTACACGCCGAGCGACGTGCCGACCTGATCCGTGAGCCAGCCCGTTGCTTCATGTAAGTTGGCAAACACGCGATCGGCGCTGCTGAGATCCTGGACAATCGTGATTTCGTTTGGCACCGCGAGGCATACCAGCCCGGCCGCCTTCGCGGCCGTCACGCCCACCAGTGAATCTTCAATCGCTATCGCATCGTGAGGCTGAAGCCCAAGCCGCGTGAGCGCAAGTTGATAAACGTCCGGCGCGGGCTTGCCATGCTCGGTCTCATTGCCGGAGCAGACGGCCATAAAGTGGGTCCGAATGCCCATGCCCATCAGGGCCGCCGTGATTGACGGAAGTGGGGAGTTCGAGGCCAGGCCGAGCCTTAGCTCAGCCCGGCGAATGGCAGCCAACAACTCGCGCACCCCGGGCATCGGCGCGAGACTCCTGTCTCGCAGCGCAATGTACGCTTCCCGGTGCGCAACATCGTATTGCTGGTGAGGAATGGGTACGTCGCGCATTTCACGCAGGACGACCCATTCCTCTTCGCCCGCCAGCCCTACCAGGCGCCTGACCTCTCCTAGACTGAGCGGCGGCAGGCTGCTTTGCCGAAGCGCGGCATTGTGCGCTTGCCAGCTCCACAGCTCGCTGTCGATGAGCAGACCATCTAGATCGACGATAACGCCGCGAATTTCAGCCATGATTGTTGTACAGCTCCGTGCTACGAAACGATTAATACAGGCGCGTCTCGCGCCCATCTCGGTCTACGAAACCGTAGATAAGCGGAGGGGTTTCAGGCTTGTCGGGGGTGATGGTGATCGAGCCTCGAAGCATTTCCACGCCTGCTTTAAGTCTTACGGGATCTGGCGCGTATACACTCGCCCATGGCTGGCCGGCGCTGATATTTTCCCCTACCTTTAACACCAGGCAAATACCGGCTGCCGGGTCAATGTGGTCGTCCTTTTTCTGGCGGCCGGCGCCCAACACGCGCGCCGCCTCACCAAGCAGCATCGCGTCGATACGCGCGATATACCCCGCCAACGGCGCCGTGACCGCCGCGCTGTGCGCGGCTTTGGGCAACACAAGCGCCGGCGAGTCGGCAACCGTGGCGTCACCGCCCTGGGCAGTTACGAGATCGCGAAACTTCGCCAGCGCGGCTCCAGATCTCAGCAGGGCGTCAAGCTCGCTCCGCGCGCCTCGATCGTCCGCCGTGCCTCGTGCCAGCCGCACGAGTTGACTCCCAAGCACGAGGCAAAGCTCGCGCAGGTCTTCGGGGCCGCCGCCGCGCAGCGTTTGGACGGCTTCCTCCACCTCCAGAGCGTTTCCGATCGCGTACCCAAGCGGTTGATCCATGCTCGTCACGACCGCGACCACGGCGCGCCCAGCGGCCGTGCCAATGTCGACCATGGCGCGTGCCAGATCGAAAGCCGCGTCGGGCGTGGACATAAAGGCGCCCGACCCAGTTTTCACGTCCAGTACAATCGCCTGCGCGCCTGCCGCGAGCTTCTTGCTCATAATGCTGCTCGCAATGAGTGGAAGGCTATCGACGGTCGCCGTGACGTCGCGCAACGAGTAGAGCAGGCCGTCCGCGGGCACCAGTTGCCCGGTCTGTGCTATAACGGCGATGCCGATGCTCCGTACCTGCGCAACCATCTCAGCAGCCGAAAGCATGGTGCCTAACCCCGGAATTGCTTCCAGTTTGTCCAGCGTGCCTCCTGTATGGCCTAGGCCGCGTCCGGACATTTTCGCGACCGTCAGACCCGCGGCGGCTAGTAACGGACCCAGGACCAGGGTTGTTTTGTCGCCAACCCCGCCGGTTGAGTGTTTATCGACGGTTACTCCGGGCAGCATCGACAAATCGACCACGTCGCCAGATTGAATCATCGCCTGGGTAAGGTCAGCCGTCTCGCGCGAATTCAGGCCACGCAGGAACATGGCCATGAGCAGCGCGGCAGCCTGGTAGTCGGGAACCACGCCGGCAACATACTCGCCGATAAACTGCCTGATCTCGTCGGTGGAGAGCTCGCCGCCATCACGCTTCTTCTTAATGATCCCGTACACGTCTTGGTCTCCGAGGATCGACTCGTTATGTGCATACCTGAGGCGTTTGCTCGCTCCGGTTCGCCGCCAGCACGCTCACCAGGCCACGCTTCCCCCGGCCAGGGCAACGGCTGGAGTATAGCATAGCCGCCTTATTGCCTCGTCCCGCAAACAACCGGCGCGTTGACGAGTCGCCCCACCTGACATATGCCGGCTGCTATATTGAAGGAAATAGTTAGGAGACCAGTGGAAGTATCATCGCGCGCCGCGCGATTGGGCAATAATGGCGCTCGCGCTGCTCACCGTCGCGCGCCACGGTACCGTATGGTGGTGTCGGATATCGACGGTACGTTGCTCAATTCCGCGTCTGAACTGACACCCGCCGTACGCGCTGCCGTCGCCGACGCGCGCAAAGCCGGCATCATATTCACGGTAGCGACGGGACGACGCTATGCCACCACGATGAATATTGCTCAAGATCTCGAGCTGATATCCTCAGGCGGCACTCCGGGCAACGCCGGAGCAGGTAGCGATGGGCATGTGGCATCCGCGCTCTTGAATCCGCCCCTCATCGTGCAAACCGGGGCAGCAGTCGTCACCAGTGATGGCCGCGACCTCCTATTTCGCGATCCTCTGCCAATAGACGATGCCCGCCTTGCCCTCCAACTATTACTGGAGGCTGGTCTACAGCCGATTCTCTACGAAGACCGCATCCTGGATCAACGTCTATTTACCGGCCCAGTCGAATTCGAATCGCCGGCAGCCACGAAATATCTCAACAACAATCCGCACCTTGTGGTGCGCGTGCCGCACCGCGAGTTGCTGCTCGACGCGGATCCTTTGCAAATCGCGGTCATAGAAAGCCGCGAGCGCCTCGAGGCGAGAATGCCGGCCCTCGGTCTCGCGAACTGCCGCACCTTGCTCTCATACAGTGGAAATCTCGATAGCTGCTTCATGGAAATCTTCCATAAGGATTGCACGAAAGGGCGGGCAGTCGCGCGGCTCGCGAATTACCTTGGCTTTGGCATCGAAGAAACGGTCTGTATCGGCGATAACTGGAATGATATTGAGATGTTGGCCGGCGCCGGTTGCGGTATCGCCGTCGCCAACGCGGAACCGGGCGCCTCGCCGTTTGCCCGGCGCGTAACCGTGTCCAACGATCAAGACGCAGTGGCCGTTGTGATCAGGCAAATACTCGCCGGCGAAGAACCCGGAGAGGCAAATCCAGCATACGCACTCGGCAGGCGCTTGCAGCCCCAAGCGTAGCACCGCTATGTTCGGCAGGCTGAGTTGGCGCGGGCGGTTACGTGGATAGGGACACCGTAAACTCGAGCAAGCCGAACTGCAGCGTGTCGCCTTCCCGCAGCGGCATCCACTGTTCCGCCACGAGTGTCGACCAGCTCGCCTGGCCTTTGCGGCGCAGCCTGGTTCCGTTCGTGCTTGCCAGGTCACGCACGGAGAAGCCGCCATCTTGGCGCGCAACCTCCGCGTGCCGCCGAGACACGCCCAGGTCTTCAGCCTCGCCTGGGTCGCATGCCAAAGACACATTGATATATGGTGAGACGGACGGCGCGTCAAGCCCTCGCCCGACAATCGTGGGCCGGCCATCGCAACGGAAAAGCGTGCCATTGCGCACTTCGATTAACGACAGGGCGCGCACCACGGGTTGCGTCGAGGCGGGTTGCGTTGGTGGAGCGGACGTAACGACCTGGCTCGACGGCACGAGCGTGGGCGGCGTTACCAGCGGCGCCGATAAATCTGGCATCTTCGTCGTAGCGCCGTCTGGGACAATCAGCAGTGTTGCGACGTGAGCGCGAGCATTCGCGGCGGCCCGGGCGCGCTGCGCAAGATCGCCGGCCGCCTGCAGCTCTCCCAGCGACTGGTCAAGTGCCGCGCGCGCGTCGTCGAACGCGCCATCGCGGATGCTCCCGGCGGCTGACGATATTCTCACGTCTTGCGCCGCCAGGATCGATGCCACCGACCGCACGGTGTCTCGCCACGGTGCGTCGTCAAAACCCGGCCCGCGTTGCAGTTGCATGTCCGCCAGCGTCTGCCGCACGGCGGAGTATCGTTTTCGGGCGGTCTCGAGCGCGGCGTTACATTGATATGTTTGCTGGGCGCGCGTCGCGGCCGCAACTGCCGCCTTGTCTCGAGCAGTCTGATCCGCGATCGCCTGTTTTGCCGCGGTCACCCTGTTGCCCAGAATCACGTACGGCGCGAAAAGCGGCTGAAATGCGTTCGCCTGGTCGAGCAGGCGGCGGTTCTCACCCCACCGCTGCACCTGACTGGCGACTGGAATGGAGGCCAGAAATTCTCGGGCCCGAAGCGTAAGCGGCGGCAACCGAGCCGCCATCTCCGCCGCCTCAGGCAGGCCTATTTGCCGGGCCGCCGCGACATTCGACTCCGCCAGCGAAATCACCTGGTCTAGTTGCAGCAATGCGTCGGTAAGCGACTGCGAGGCACGGGCAAACGGATCGCTCATCGCCGCACGCGCCTCGGCACGGGGTACACGACCACCTCCAGGCATGAGCGTATGCCGTGGCGCGCTCGTGGGTGCCGGCCGAGCCATGTCGCTGTATCTGCCGGGATGTCCATGATAATCAACGACTACGTGGGGCGTAGTTCGGTGCTTCTTTGGTGATCACCACACCGTGAGGATGACTTTCGGTGAGGCCGGAATTGGTGATTCGTACGAATGGCTTCGTCTGCAAATCGACGATCGTTGTCGCGCCGGTATAACCCATGCCGCTTCGAAGCCCGCCCAGAACCTGGTATATCACCGCGTGTACCGCGCCTTTATAGGCTACGCGTCCCTCTATGCCCTCCGGCACGAGCTTGCCAATCTGCTGCACGTCCTCTTGGTGGTAACGATCGGCAGCCAAACGCGTTCGC
>JANWHV010000090.1 GCA_025450255.1 Chloroflexota bacterium
AATATCTATGCTTTTCTCAAGGACGGTAAGTACGCGGTGGAACCGCCCGCGCTCGCGGAGCAACTTGCGAATGCCGCCGACCATACGCCCGTGATCGTGAACGCGGCGCTCGAGGCCACCGATAGCGACGACATTTGCGCGCGAACGTTGGATTTGTTCGTCACCATCCTGGGCTCCGAGGCCGGAAACCTGGCGCTAAAGGTGCTGGCTACGGGCGGTATCTATTTGGGCGGCGGGATACCGCCGCGGATCACGAATCTTATTAAGCGTGATGGCTTTCTGGCGGCGTTTCGGGGCAAGGGCCGGTTCGAGGAGCTACTTACCGCGGTTCCTATACACATCATCCGCAATCCCAAGTCAGCCCTGATAGGCGCGGCGGCATACGGGTTCGCGGCGACACCCGGCTGAGCGGCGTGTAATTGGCAATGCCGCGTGACGCGCGACCGGCGCAGGTCCACCGATCCGCCATAGCCGAATAGCCGATGCGCGTGTCAGGCGCGGGGCGCGTCAGTGGTTATACTTGCTGTACGATCTGGAAAAATATTGTGGCGTTGGGAGGCATTGATGCAGCTGCATCATGTATTTAAGACCGTTCCCGTCTCGGGCGCGGCGCAATTGCGGCACTTCTATACCGATCTGCTCGGACTGCCGGAGATTCCGACCGCCTCGATTCTGGCCGGGCGGCCGCTCATCTGGTTCCAGGTCGGCGAAGCTCATCTGCACTTCATGCTCGACGACACGTGGGAGCAGGGGAGACGCGACCACCATATCGCCATCGAGTTCGACGACCTTCCGTCAGTGACGGGTAGGCTCGAGGCGGAAGGCTACGCGATTAACGAGCTGCCCAGCTTCGCGGACTATGGTTACAGGCGCTTGTATGTCTACGATCCGTTTGGCCGCCAGGTCGAGATGATCGCCAAGCTGTGACACATGGCCGTCCGTGATTGACGCGGAGACTGATCGACGCCGCTCAGATCATAGTCGCGCGTTGATCGCCGTGGCCGTGCTGGGAGATTTTGCCGCGTTCATGTTGTTCGCCGGCCTTGGCCGAAACCAGCACGGCGCGTCGCGCGGCGCGGGTGAGACGCTGATCACCGGTTTGCCGTTCTTCGTCGCATGGCTGTTAGTCGCGGCCGCGGCCGGTATGTATCGCCACACCGGCCCGGCCAAGGTGGCGCGAAGAACGCTCATGACATGGTTGCTCGCCTGGCCATTCGCGCTGCTCATGCGCGCCGGTATCCAGCATCGCGGCATCCCGTTGAGCTTCGATCTCGTCGCGCTGATCGCGAATGGGATATTTCTGACCGGATGGCGACTAACTCTGCAAACAGTCACGCGACTGAAACCACGGTAGGGAGCGTGAACGGCGCCGGCGTTTTGACCGCGACAAAGCCGGCGCCCCCGATAGTCTGAGCCAGTACAACTCCTGGTATCCTCAAGCAAGATAGAGTGAAGGCGGCGCCGGTCGAACGCGCCATGATAGCCTCAAGGTTGGGAGATGGTCATATGTCCGATCTACCATCGGCGACGATAGAAGCCCTGATGCGGGAAAGTCGAAGCTTTGCCCCCACCGATGCGTTCACGCGTCAGGCAACTATTTCCTCGCCTGGGGTGTACGCGCGAGCGGCTGCCGACCCGGAAGGATACTGGGCTGACGAGGCGCGCCGGCTGGATTGGTTCGAGCCGTGGCACACGGTGCTTGAATGGGAGTTGCCGTTCGCCAGGTGGTACGCCGGCGGCAAGCTCAACGTCGCGCACAATTGCCTCGATCGGCATATCGCCGCCGGCAAGGGCGACCGTGTGGCCTACTACTGGGAAGGCGAGCCCGGCGATAGCCGCACGATTACCTATCGAGATCTACACGAGCAAGTAGGCCGCTGCGCCAACGCGCTCAAGGCGCTAGGCGTGAAGCGCGGCGATCGCGTGGCAATCTATCTGCCGATGATTCCCGAGCTGCCTGTCGCGATGCTGGCATGCGCGCGCATTGGCGCGCCGCATACCGTGGTGTTCGCGGGGTTCTCGGCCACGGCCCTCGGCGATCGCATCAACGACGCCGAAGCGAAGGTATTGATCACGGCGGACGGATCGTATCGCCGAGGCAAGATCGTGCCTCTGAAAGCCAACGCGGACGATGCCCTGGAAACCACTCCGTCCATCGCGAAGTCGCTAGTCGTGCGGCGTACCGGCAACGAGGTCACGATGCGCGCGGGCCGTGACGTGTGGTGGCACGACACGGTGCCAGGGGAAAGCGCGGAATGCGCGGCCGAGGCGATGGACAGCGAAGACATGCTGTACTTGCTGTACACGAGCGGCACGACCGCCAAGCCAAAGGGCATCATCCACACCACGGGCGGTTATCTCACCGGCGTCGCGAGTACGCACCGCGCCGTGTTCGATATAAAGGACGACGACATCTACTGGTGCGCCGCCGATATCGGCTGGGTGACCGGTCACAGCTACATCGTCTTTGGACCGCTCGCCAACGGCACGACGAGCGTGCTGTACGAGGGCACACCCGATTTCCCGGCCCGCGATCGCTGGTGGTCGATCGTCGAGAAATACAAGGTGTCCGTGCTCTATACGGCGCCGACCGCGATCCGCGCTCACATGGGTTGGGGGACGCAATGGGCGCAGTCGCACGACCTCAGCTCGTTGCGGCTACTTGGGTCGGTTGGCGAGCCGATCAACCCGGAGGCATGGATTTGGTACCAGCAAGTAGTGGGCGGTGGCACAACGCCGGTTGTCGATACCTGGTGGCAGACGGAGACGGGCGCGATAATGATCAGCCCGCTGCCGGGAATAACCACCACGAAGCCGGGATCGGCGACCTTTCCCCTGCCCGGAATCAGCGCGGCCGTCGTCGATGACGTCGGCCAGAAGATCGAGCGCGGCGGCGGCTACCTGGTGATCACCAGGCCCTGGCCTGCCATGCTGCGCGGCATTTACAAAGATCCTGAGCGGTATAAGCAGACCTACTGGAGCCGCTTCCCCGGCATGTACTTTGCCGGGGATGGCGCGCGCATCGATGATGATGGTTACTATTGGCTGTTGGGCCGCGTCGACGATGTCATGAATGTCTCCGGCCACCGTATCAGCACCATTGAAGTGGAGAGCGCTCTCGTCGATGACCAGCGGGTAGCTGAGGCCGCGGTGGTCGGACAAACGGACTCACTCACCGGCGAGGCGATCTTCGCGTTCGTGACGGTCAAGGCCGGCATCAACGCGAGCAAGGCCCTGGGGGAGGAGTTGCGCGCCCATGTCGCCAAGGTGATCGGACCGATAGCACGGCCAAAACAGATCTTGTTCACCCCGGACCTGCCCAAGACGCGCAGCGGCAAGATCATGCGGCGCTTGCTGCGCGATATCGCGAACGAACGGCAACTGGGCGACACCACCACGCTGGCGGACACGACGGTTGTGGACACAATCCGGACGGCCAGTAAAAAGGGCGACGACGACAAGGCATAGACGTCGTACGTCCTCGGGCTTTTAGTTCTGATCCGCCGGCAGTTGCAGTGAACGTAACGCTTGCCGTGCCGCGTCGACTACCTGGTATACCTGTGGGTTTTCCGGTAGGCTCGGGCCGAGATCCTGAAGGGTACGGTAAAGTCTTGCTGGGCCGCTTCCAAGCCTGCGCCAGGTATCGGCCCGGCGCAGGCCGTCGACGGCGTTCAATGCCTCGATTATCAGTATCGTCTCAAGGTATTCCATGGCTTCGCGCGCGCGCCGGACCGCGGAAAACGCGAGGGTGGCGTGATCCTCGGTGTGCAAATCGATGGGCGGGCAGCCCAGGGTGAGTGGAGCGGCCAGGAATCGCAGCTCGGCGATCAGCGCGGCGGCGGTATAGCTGCTCAATTCCAGGCCCAGTGGACGGTCCACGGGCGGCGCCGGATCATCGGGGCTGCCAAAGGCATGCGGCGCGGTCTTGTTGAGCCGCCGCTCCGCCAACATGCCGACATGCGCCAACACCACGCGCAAGCCGTCGAAGCCCAGGGCCAGTTGCACAGGGTGAAAATTTCCGTTCGAAATCAGCCGGTCGCCCGCGATCGAGACCATTGGGTTGTCATCAATGGCGTTCAATTCGGTTTCGGCAACCTGCCGCAAGCTTGACAGCGCGTCACGGAACGCGCCGTGTACCTGCGGCGCCACCCGAAAGGAGAGCGGATCCTGGACCTGGCCGTGACCGGCCGTCTCTAACAGGTCGCTGCCCGAGAGATGCGCCCGCAAGCGCGCGGCGGCGTCGATCTGGCCCGGGAACGGTTTCGCCGCCGCGACCTCCGCATCGAGAATGCCCGGGTTTCCGGCGATAGCTTCCAGCGACAGCAAGGCGGTCAAATCCGCCAGATCCGCCAGACGGTTCGCATCGAGCACGGCGAGCGCGCCGAGTCCAATTGACGCGGCGTTGGCGCTGATCAGGGCCAGGCCATCCTTTGCCTCCGGCTGGTATGGGGTCAATCCGGCCAACTTCAGCGCCTGGGCGCCATCGAGCAACTGGTTACCCAACCATGCCCACCCTTCGCCGAGCAATACCGCGGCGACCGCCGCAAGATGCATGAGATCCGATGCGCCGACCGAGCCGTGGGTAGGCACGTATGGACACACGCCGGCATTGAGCAGGCCGACCAGGCCGTTAAAGGCGGCGGGGTGCGCGCCCGAACCGCCCTTTGCCATGCCTACAACGCGAGCGAACATCAGGGCGCGGACGTCGTCGGATCGTAACGGTGGGCCTATGCCGCCAAGATGCGCCCGTATTATGCCGCGTTGATACGCGGCCTGCGACGCGCGATCGACATGCCGGTCGTGCTGGTGGCCCAGACCCGTGTTCAAGCCGTAGGTGGGCGTACCGGCCGCGAGCGCCCGTTCGACCACGGCGCGGCCACGCCTCAGCAGCGCGTCTATTGACGGATCGACCTTGACCGTCGCGCCGTGGCGGGCAACGCGTTCCAAATCCGAAAGCGTGACAGGCTTGTCGACGACAAGGGTGTATGTATCGCTCACACGCGCCAATCCCGCGCGGCATAACAGCCGCGCCAACGCAGTAGAGCAGGGGCTGCCGCGTCTGTTGAGATGAGCGTGTATCATCACCGACATAGCCAGGGTTGCGCTGGCCGGCGCGCGGTGTCGAGGATTTGGCGCTGTCAACCGCGCATCGGCAAGACGCCGGACGACGAGGTCGGGTGAAGATCGAGAGGCAGTGATGCAAATTGAGCTTAGTCGCACGGATTGCGAGAATCTCGCTGGCGCCGTCGGTCGCGAATGGTTAGTTACGAACGGGCTTGGCGGCTACGCATCCGGCACAATCGCCGGAGTTAATACGCGACGATATCATGGACTGCTGATCGCGGCGATCCGGCCACCGGTCGACCGTATGGCCCTGCTTGTCCGCCTGAACGAGGCCCTGACCATCGACGGCGAGACGCATGAGCTGATGACCGCCGAGTATCAGGACGGAACGATAAATCCCCAGGGCTACCGCCTGCTGGAGTCGTTCGCCCTCGAAGACGGTGTCCCCGTGTGGTCCTACGCCGTCGGCGACCATCTGTTACGGCGCACGGTGTGGATGATTCCTGGGCATAACATTACGGTTGTCCGCTACAAGCTATTGGTGGGGAGCAGCCAGGTTGACCTGGCGCTGCGACCGTTGTGCGCGGCACGCGACCACCACTCGGTACAGCACGGCAACAATGAGTGGCAATTCGCGGTCGAGCAAGTTCACGACGGCGCCGTGGTCCGCGCGACTCCGCTATCGCCCGCGCTGTGGTTATTGGCAAATGGAGCCACGTTCAGTCCCGGCGGCGATTGGTACTGGCGGTTCATGCTGCGA
>JANWHV010000091.1 GCA_025450255.1 Chloroflexota bacterium
CTCCGGGGGATCGGTATCCAACCGGACGTGATTGTGTGTCGTTCTGATTACCCCGTCACCCAGGAATTGAAGGAAAAAATCGCCCTCTTCTGCGACGTGAGCGAGGAGGCGGTTGTTCCCTTGCTCACCGCCGACACGATCTACGAAGTTCCCCTCGTACTCGAGGACGCGGGACTGGGCAATTTCCTGGTCAGTGAGTTGGGCTTGCAAGCCTCTCCGGTGCAAATGGATGGCTGGCGCGCGCTGGTGGACAAGATCAAGCGCCCGAAAGAATCGCTCACGATCGGCCTTGTCGGAAAATACGTTGGCATGCCCGATGCGTATCTCAGCGTGGCCGAGGCAATCCGCCATGCCGCGTTGTACCACGATCGCTCGGTTGAAATCCGCTGGATCGACTCAGGCGATCTCGAGCATGGTCCGGTAACGTCCAGGCTGGAGGGACTCGACGGCATCGTGATTCCGGGCGGATTCGGCCATCGCGGCGTCGAAGGCAAGGTCCACGCGTCGCGCTACGCCCGCGAGCAGAAGGTGCCGTACCTCGGCCTATGTCTTGGCTTGCAGGTCGCGGTGATCGACATTGCGCGGGAAGTCCTGCATACGAACCTGCCAAACAGCACGGAGTTCAATGCGTTCACCAAGTACCCCGTCATCGATCTCATGCCGGAACAGCGTGACATCGCCGACAAAGGTGGCACGATGCGGCTTGGCGTATGGCCATGCCGTCTCACCCCGGATACGCTTGCGGCGCGCGCGTACGGCCAGCCAATCATCTACGAACGCCACCGCCATCGATTCGAGTTCAACAACGAATTCCGTGACTTGTTCACCAACGCGGGCATCGTCTTCAGCGGCATGTCACCCGATGGCCGCTTGGTCGAGATCGCCGAGCTAGCCGGCCACCCGTTCTTTTTGGGGACGCAATTTCACCCAGAATTCAAATCACGCCCCGACCGGCCGCACCCGCTGTTCCGGGAGTTCATCGCCGCGTGCATGATACGGGCGAGCGCCCACGAAGGTGATGTACAGCCGGCCGATGAAGAGCAACAGGTCGAGGTCCATGCCTGATGGCAGGCTTCGAGATGAAAGCCTCGCCGGTGCGGTGGATCCGGCAGGCTCGCCGGAGCATAACCCCCGGCCTGAGCAGGTCCGAATCGCCGAGGTTGCCGTGCTCGGCCGGGTTGGGCCGCGTGCCATCTATAGCTACCGAGTTCCAGATCGGCTGGCAAGCGCGCTAACGTCCGGCCACCTCGTCCAGGTGCCGTTCGGCGCGCGCGTCTTGCAGGGTATCGCCCTGAGCGTCGAGCTTGGCGACGGTGGCACACTGCGGCTGCGCGACGTTGCCGAAGTACTTGACCCACTGCCCTGCCTGACACAGGCGCAAATTGATCTCGCCCAGTGGATTGCCGCGTATTACGTGTGCAGCCTCGGCGACGCGTTAGGCGTCATGCTGCCGGCGGGGCTGGACCGGGAAACCGTAACCACCTATACGCTCGCGCCGTATGACGAGCACGCGCCCGCTCATCGCCTTACGGAACCTCAGGCGACGATGCTTGAGTTAGTCCGCCAGCGCGGCACGGTAATCGCTGCTCAAGTCTCGGGCGTACGGGACCAGCGGCGACATGCCGGCGTGCTGGAAAACCTGGCTCGTCGTGACCTTCTGCAAAAACAGGTGAGCCTTGGCCGCGCGTCCGTGGTCGAGCGTACCGAGCTCCTGGTCGTACTGCAGCCACGCGATCGCTCCACCAGGCTTACCACGCGCCAGCGGACGTTCGTCGATTATCTCGCCGAGCGGAACGGCGAGGCTACATGGACGGATATCCGTGCCGATCTGCAGATAGACCGCGCCACGCTCACGCAACTCACGAGACGGCGCCTGGTTCTGACCTATCCCCGACAAGTGCGCCGTGATCCCCTGGCGCATCGGATCCTTAAACGAAGCGCTCCGCCGCGCTTCTCCGTGGAACAGACCGCTGTCTATGGGCCCATCAGTCGCGCCCTTGCTGCCCAGGATGACTCGGTTTTTCTCTTGCACGGCATCACCGGCAGCGGTAAAACAGAGGTCTACTTGCGTGCCGTCGCCGATACCCTGGCCGCTGGCCGCGAAGCGATCGTGCTGGTGCCTGAAATCGGCTTGACGCCGCAAGCGGTCGAACGCTTCGCGGGCAGGTTTCCTGGTCAAATCGCCCTGTTGCACAGCGGGTTGAGTGATGGCGAGCGCTACGACGAGTGGCAACGCATCAGGCGGGGCGAGTGTTCGGTGGCGATCGGCCCACGCTCGGCCATCTTTAGCCCGTTCTCGCGTCTCGGCTTGATCGTGATAGATGAAGAGCACGATCCGTCGTACAAGCAGGACACTCCAGCGCCCCGCTATCATACGCGCGATGTCGCGCTTCGTTTGGCGCGTTCATGTGGAGCAACGGTCATTTTAGGCAGCGCCACACCCGACGTCGTCAGCTTTTTCAAGGCGAGACAGGGGGACTATACGCTTCTGGAAATGACGTCGCGAGTCCATGGCACGCCCGCGGGCGAGATACGATCTCGGGGGGCGCCGGCGATGCATCCGGCATCGAACCCCGCGTTGATCCAGCCAAACACTAGGAGCAGCAACCGGATCGCGGGCCTGCCGGGCGTCCAGATCGTGGATATGCGCCTTGAGCTGAAAGCCGGCAATCGCTCGATCTTCAGCCGCGCCCTGGTGCGTGGTCTGGAGACTGCGCTGCACCGCGGCGAGCAAACAATACTGTTCCTGAATCGGCGTGGAAACGCCACGTTTGTCAATTGCCGCGATTGCGGCCGCGTCGTGAAGTGCGGGCATTGTGATATACCGATGACCTATCACTCGCACGGCGATCGTCTGCAGTGCCATCGATGTGATGCCCGCGCGCCGATCCCTACAATTTGCGCAGGCTGCGGCAGTTGGCGTATCCGCTATTTCGGACTCGGCACGCAAAAGGTTGAGCAAGAGGTGCAAGCGCGGTTTCCCAACGCGCGCGTGCAACGATACGATCGTGATGCAACGGCCGGAAAACTGGGCCACGAAGCGATTCTCGACCGCTTTGCGAGTGGAGACATCGACGTGCTGGTGGGAACACAGATCGTTGCCAAAGGATTGGACTTTCCCAGAGTGACGCTGGTTGGCGCCGTGTCGGCGGATACCGCCATAAATATGCCCGATTTTCGCGCGGCCGAGCGCACGTTTTCAATTCTCACGCAGGTCGCCGGACGGGCAGGCCGTGCCCACTTACCGGGAACCGTGGTGGTGCAATCGTACGCGCCAACCCATTTTGCTATCGTCGCCGCGGCCGCGCATGACTATGCGGCATTTTATGCGGAAGAGATTCAGGCGCGACAGGACGGCTTATATCCGCCGTTCGCGCGCCTGGTCCGGCTCATCTACGCCGATAGGGTCGATGAACGATGCCGAGCCGAGGCGGTGTCGCTGGCTGAGTCGTTGCAAACATGGCTGGAATCCAATGCCGATGCTGGTATCGACATCATAGGCCCGGCGCCCTGCTTCACGCACAAGGTGAGTGACCGGTACTTCTGGCAAATATTATTGCGCGGTCAAAATCCGCATCCCGTGCTCCAGCAGATTCCCCAGGGATGGTCCATCGACGTGGACCCCATGAATCTACTGTGATTCTGGCCGCCGTTTCCGTCGCCGATCGCGCCAAATCATATATCGCCGATTACCGGTCATCGTGATCCCGCTCGCCTTCAGTGTCCTTTTCGCGGTTGCCTTCGGCCACGTCATGAAGTGGGCAACGCACGTAAAGGCAAATTTACTCTGGGTCGCCGCGGTAAACTATGTCGCTGCGTCACTTGTCTGTGTCGTCGTCATGTTAGTGGTGCGACCTGGCGAAAACGCGCTTTTCACGTCGCTTACCGGACTATGGGGCGGTGTCTGCTATCTCCTGTCGCTTCTATACTATTTCGCGGCGGTTAAGCGAATTGGCATGGGCCTGGCGACTTCAGCCAACAGGATTGCGGTGGCGGTTCCGGTCGCCGTTGCGCTGCTGGTCTGGCACGAAACACTGCGTGCCGAGCAAGGCATCGGGCTCGCTCTGGTCGCTATCTCGTTCCCCTTACTCGGCAGTGGGCGGGCCGGTCTCGGCAGCGCGGAACTGAAGGTCCTGCTCGGCACGCTGGTGCCGCTGTTCGTCATAACGGGCGCCTGTCAGCTCTCTAACCGCATCTACAGCGGTGGAGCGCCGGCGCAAAATACGTTCCTCTTTCTTTCTTGCCTGTTTGGCGCGGCGGGCGCAACGGCCTTCTTGGCGCTCCTGGTCCAGCCGGTCAAGCCGCGGCGCCAGGATGTGTATATTGGGCTGGTGTTGGGCGGCGCGAATCTCACCACAAACGTCTTATTACTGGCGGCACTGCGCGAACTGCCGTCCGCCGTGGTCTTCTCCGTGTCGAGCGCGGCAAGCGTCATGCTGGCCGCCGTCACCGGCGTGATGTTCTGGCGTGAACGTCTCAATCGAGTGGCGACAAGCGGTGTCCTGCTTGCGACCGCGGCGGTCGTGCTGCTGACCCGCTGACAGCCGTATTGCTCCGGAGGGCGGTTACGCCGTACCATGGCGTAACTATGGCCACACGAGGCACGTCAACCGCGCCAAAAGAGAAACCCCACGACCACACTGTTGCCGGTAACCGGCGCGTTTACCACGACTACTTCGTCGACGAGACGATGGAAGCCGGACTCGTGCTGACTGGAACCGAGGTAAAATCCGTCAGGGCTGGTCGCGTCAATTTGCGCGAGGCATACGCGCGTATTGACAAGGGCGAAGCCTGGCTGTGGAACGCGCACATTTCTCCATATGACCACGGCAACCGCTACAATCATGAGCCGCAACGCACGCGAAAGCTTCTGCTGCACCGTTCGGAGATTCAGCGGCTGAATACGGCAATGAAGAAAAAAGGATATACGCTCGTCCCTGTTCGCATGTATTTCAAGCGAAACCACGCCAAGGTTGAGCTCGGTCTGGCGCGCGGCAAGAAACTCTATGACAAGCGCGATTCCATCGCCGAACGCGACGCGCAGCGCGATATCGAGCGGGCCATGCGTTCGAGAACATCGGGCCGCGATGATTAGCAATGGCGAGTATATCCCAATTGTCGTGCGCCGAAAACGCCGCGCCAATACCGAGCCTGATGACCGGAAACGTCCGTTACGTTGAGAAGGGACTGTGTTCCATGTCGCTTGTGACGGGCATCGATCACCTGATCATTACCACGAACGACCTCACGACGGCCGCGACATTCTCGAATGACCTTCTCGGCCTTCATGTGAGCGGCGGCGGTGTCCATCCCGCGTTTGGCACCGAGAATCGCATCATCGTGCTACGTGATGAGTATATCGAGCTACTGGGAGCACAGCCGAATACGACGCCGGCCGGATTGGTTGGTCGTCTCATTCGTGAAGGGGATGGCCTGGCAGCCTGTATTTTGACCATTGCCGATCCGGTCGCGGCAGCCGCCACGCTCGCGGCGAACGGCATAAGCATCGAAGGACCTGTCGCCGGCTCGCTCGACGCGGGACCCGACTTTAGCAGGGCCTGGACGACGATTGCCCCGGCTTCCCCAACCTTGCCGGGTATCCCGTTCTTCATCAGACACGAATCCGAGGGTA
>JANWHV010000092.1 GCA_025450255.1 Chloroflexota bacterium
ATGTATACCCGCACCCCACCGGTCAAGTACACGACGCCATGCTGGATGATGTAGCGCATGACGGTGTTGTTCAGCGATTTCCGGAGCGCCGCCGTATTCAGCGCGGGGATAGTGGACTGCCCGGAGACGTTCGACACCCGGACGCCCCCGCGCCCGTACAATCCGTGGCAGTTTACACAGCCGAAGGTGACATAGTCGAGCGCCCCCGCCGCGACGTGCGGGTCGACCGCCGCCTGCCGGCTCGCCAGGGCGCTCCCGGTGGTGGCGCGAGTCAGAGCGAAGCCGGCGGCCAGCGGCAGGGCGAGCAACAACGCGACACTCGCGAGGCTCGGTAGCAGCCGAAAAGATCGACGCCAGGGGACCAGCTTCATGGATCGCCCTCCCTGCGGCCATGCCGCAGGCGGGTACTAAGCATGACCTGCTCGGCCGCACGGGGTGGCCAATGTCATCCCATGCCCGCTGTGGCCAGCATACGCCGCGCCGGCTGGACGGTCAAGACTCCCGCCCCAGCGCTCTAATCTTCGAGCTATAAGCCGTGCGCTATCTCCACGGCGACTGGCACGTGGCCCTCGACGGCATCGGCCTGACGAGTCATCCGGGCGAGCAGATGGAGATCACCCATCTGGCGAATCGGGCGCCGTTCGAACTCTCTGGCAGCGTGAAGACGTGATCTCGCGGGCATACACCCTTTCGTCGGGCAAAGCTTGTTCTCGTTCGCCTATCGTGCAATGCATGTGTTGGTAACGCGCCGAAGATCGGCTCGAATGTATACTTCCCAATCATGGAACAGCCAATCCGCTCCCACCTCGCGTCACGGCGATCGGTGCTGATGCCGGGCGTTCCGCGCGTGCTCGGATGCCAGGGCGCGGCGGCCACGATCATTGGCGTTGCCGTGCTGGTGGTGCTCGCCACCCTGGGAGCGTCCCTCGCGCACCTGGTCGAGTATCATCTGGGTCTTGGCAGCCAGGACGGTCGGAGCGCCGCCGCGACCATGCTGGCGCAGTGCCCATTGCGCGGCGACCTCCTGGTGCTCCTGCTGTTCGCGCTTACCCTGACCCTGGCGATAGCGAACTCCATTCGCGTGCTGTCGCGCCGCGGACGTGGGCTGGCACGCCTGGCGCAACAGGCGGGGCTCGCAACCAGCGCCCTCCACGTGGATCTGCCCCGTTCGCGGGCCCGCTTTATCCAGATCCTCGCTCCATTGCTCACGCTGCAGGCTGCCGTGTACGTGGTGTTCGATCGCATCTGGCCGATGGGCCCGATGATGCGCATGAACGGCGTTTTCACCCATATGGCCCCACAGGGCGCCCTGCCGCCGGCGCCCGTGCACCTGCTGATCGCCGTTGCCCTGGCCGCTGTCGTCTGGCGCCTGGAGCGGCGTATCTCCGTGCTGCGCGCCATCATCACCGCCGCTCAGCGGCTGCTGGCGCGCGCCGCGCCGCGCGTATTTCTCGTGCCGTTGCCGGCGGCATCGGTGGAGATCAATTGGCGGCCGGCGGCCGGATTGATTGGCCTGCCCCGCCCACCCCCGTTCCGGCTCTCGCCCCGCTAGTTCGCCTGGCCCAGCGGCGCCATCGCGGCCGGCGCGAAACCTGGCCCCACGCACCGATATGGATCCGTGTTTCGGCGTGGACCGCAGTCCACGCCACCGTACTCGGCCGCGGGACGCGCGATCGGTTCCTATCGTCTTATATGGAATCTGGGCGGAGCCCATCGATGAGAAAGGTCTCTCCGGACATGTACATGTACAGGAAGTCAATTATTTCCCGCGCCATAGTCTCAGCCGGTCTGATCCTCGGCGCCTGCGCCGCGCTGCCCTTGAGCGCCCAGGCGCACGCCAGCCTGGTGAAGTGTACTATCGCCAAAGGCGCGGCGCTCAAGGCGGCGCCCAGGACGCTGGCCTGCACCTTCGCCGAGGGCGTGAATCCCAAGGGCAGCTTCCTCCGCGTGGTCGAGGCTGCCGGCGACGGCGCCGAGGTCGACATGGGCAACAGCACCGTCTCGTTCTCGAACGCTCATCAAATGACCGTGGGTTTACCAAAACTCGCCAGGGGACCATACTACGTTATGTGGTTCACCGTGTCCGCCGACGACGGGCACAGGGCGGGCGGCGTGATGCCCTTCTCCGTAAAATAGCCGTTCATTTAGAAGAACTTCCGCGCGGGCAACGCCTCACAATCGCGCGGAAGCAATGATGTACGCGATCGAGGGTTATCGACATGGCCGCTGGGCGCCGCCTGCTCTTGTACACACTGCTTCTTCTTGGCTCGCTCCTGTTCCTCGCACCCGGTCAGGCGGAGGCGCACGCGCATCTGGTGCGCGCGGACCTGGCGCCGGACGGCCATCTCTACGTGCCGGCTGGTACGGTCCGTTTCTGGTTTGACGAGGCAGTCAATCCCTCGATCTCCACGATCGTCATCAAGAACGCGGCGGGCCGGCAGGTCAACACGGATACCGGCCATGCCAACCCAACCGATGCCGAGGAGCTGGACGTTTCCAGTCCCGCCCTGCCGCCTGGCCAGTACACCGTGTTATGGACGAGCGACTCGGCGCAGGATGGGCACATCCTGCACGGCTTCTACGTTTTTACGGCCGGCGGCGCCGGCGCCTCGGCGATCGGCTCCGGCTCGGGGGCGGTGGCGACTGCCGCCCCCGACCTCGATTCCACGGCATGGGCCGGCGCCCTCGCCCACTGGCTGGTGCTGCTCGCCTCCACCGTATGGACCGGCGCCCTGGCCCTGGAGCTGCTCGTGCTCACGCCCGCGCGCTTCCGTGCCCGCGGCGCCATCGTCGCCCTGGCGGACCGCGCTTCCGATCGGATCGTGGCCGTGATCCAATTTGGCCTGCTGGGCACCCTGGTGGCATCGGTCGTGGAGATCGAGACCCAGGCATACGCCACGGGCGGCTCCAGCGCCCTTCTCTCGTTTACGGTGCTTCGTAACATACTGCACTCGCATTTCGGCACCTATTGGCTGGCCAGGCTGGTCTGTGTTTTCCTGGTCCAGCTCGCGCTGATGCTCTTGCCGGAAGCGCCGCCGGACGGCGCCCCGCCGCGATCCACGCCTCGGCTCAGCGTGCCGATGGCCGCGGCGGGCGCGCTGGCCCTGCTCTATCTGCTGGCCCTGGCGCTCTCCGGCCATGCGGCGGCCGTACCGCGCATGGTGTTGACCGCGGTCTTGCTCGACTGGCTGCACCTGCTGGCAAACTCCTTATGGATCGGCGGCATGGCGGCGATTGCCCTGGCGCTTCTCCCTGCCCTGCGCGCGAGCCTCGCCAGGAGCAATGGCGACGGCAACGACGCGCGCCTTGCGTTTCTGGTGCTCCTCGATCGCTACTCGCCGCTCGCGCTCATCGCCGTGCCCACCGCCATGGTGACCGGTATCTTCAACGCGCAGGTACACCTCGACAGCCTGGATGAATTCTTCAATAGCGAGTACGGGCGCTTCCTGATCGTCAAACTGGTGCTGATCGCCATCATCGTGACGATCAGCGCCTCGCACGTGTTCCGCACGCGGCCGCGGCTCAAGGCGGTGCTGGCGGGCCGGCGCGAAGGCGCCCTCACGCCCGGTATCAGATCGCTTATTCTTCGGCTCTCCATCGAGCCGATCCTGGGCGCGGGTATCTTGCTGTGCGTGTCGCTGATGGGCCAGGTGGCGCCTCCCGTCACGGTGTTCGCCAATGGCGCCGCTGATGGCGCGCAAGCCGGCGCCGTCGCGTCCCCCACGCCGGAGCCGCCGCGCACCATCAGCGGCGCCCAGCATCTTGGCCTGCTCGACGTCTCGCTGTCGATCGACCCGGCGGCGGTGGGCCATGCGAAATTTGTCGTCATCGTCCGCGAACGCGGCAAGGTTGTCACCGATGCCCAGGTACGCGTCAAGTTGAGCGTGCCGGACGATAGCGCGCTCGGCGCCGTCTTCGTGGAAACCACGCCCTCGGGCGGCGGCTACGGCGGCACCGGCGACCTCGTGCAAAACGGCCAGTGGCGCGCGGACGTGCTGGTGCGCACGCATAGCGACCCCAATGAGTTCCGCGACGTGCCGTTACGGTTCGTGGTAGGGCCGGGCGCGGGCTTCCTGCCCAATGGGCTCGACCCCTCGGCAATCGGCATCGCCATTAATCCCGGGCAATTGAACGCCGCGAACACCGTGACCCTTTCGCGCTTGAACGTGCCCGCGGTGCAACTGCTCTCGCAGTCGCTGGACATGGACATGGGCGAGCAACAGGAGCCCACGCAGCCCCTCGGCGGCGGCAGGTGGCGGGCAAGCGGGCTCTACGCGCCAATGCAGGGCCGCTGGGCGTTGACCGTGCAGGTACAGGTCAACGGTAGCTGGACGACGGTGCGGCAATTTGTCTATCAGGTGCCGTTGAGCGGGCCGATGCGCTTGCTGTCGGGCACGCAAAAGTCCCTGACCAACACCGCGGCCGCCGCCGCCTCGGCTAAACCCGGCAGCGTCACCGGACCATATAACGTGGCCTTCGCCAGGAGCCTACCATACACGGTGATCGTCAGCCAGATGGGCTCAAATGGCATACGGTTACTCGGCAAGGCCATTCTGCATACGGGCAGCCAGGCCCACGGCGTGGACGTGCTCGACGGCACCCCATACGCCTACGTCACCAACTTTGGCGCGGAGCCGGGGACGGTGAGCAAGGTCGACCTGCGGACCATGAAGGTGATCGCGAGCTACCCGGTAGGCCTGGGCCCCGCGCACATCGTTTTCACGCCCGACCACGCCAGGGCGTTCGTCACCGATTTTCGCTCGAGCGATCTCTACGAGATCAACCTGAAGAGCGGCGCCACGCGGCGCATCACCTTCCCGAACGATACGTGCTTCGAGCCGCACGGCATCGACCTCTCCGAAAACGAGCGCACCCTGTACGTGGCCTGCGCCGGCGGCTCCTGGATCTATCCCGTCGACGCGGTAACGCTCAGGCCGGGCCAGCCGATAATCACGGCGCCCGGCGCCTATGGCGTCACCGTGGATGGGCCGCGACACGAGGTATGGGTGACGACTCAGTCCGGCAGCACCGTCTCGGTGGTGGACGAGAAGACGCGCAAGGTGGTGGCCACGGTCAAGGTCGGCAAGGGGCCGGCGCTGCCTGTAACGTCCCCTGATGGGCGGACCATCTACGTGGCGGACCAGCTTGGCAACCAGATCAGCGTGATCGACGCGGCGAGCCGGAAAGTGACCGCCACCATTGCCGTCGCCGCGCAGCCGCACGGACCGGACGTCACGGCCGACGGCAAGTATCTCTACGTAGCCAGTATCGCCGGCAACGCGGTGACGATCATCCGTACATCGGATAACAAGGTGATGGCGATTGTGCCGTCGGTCGACGGCGCGAACGAAGTAGCCATCTCGAATTAGGGTTATGCTACAGGTATGGTGAGACTCCGCTCATGAGCGCGATACAGAGCGCCTCCGGCGCGTTGCCGAGCACCAGCCGCGCGACAGAATCGCCGAAAGCCTGGCGGTGGCTGGCGATCGGATCGATTGCGGCGGTCATGGTGCTGGCGATCGCCCTTACCCTGACCTTGCGCCATCTGAACGCCGCCAATGAGAACGCGCCCGCCGCGCCCAGCTTCGACTTGCGCTATGTCTCAGGCGGCACGGGACAGCTATCGCTGGCCGCGCTGGCCGGGCAGCCGGTTCTGCTCAACTTCACGAACTCCCAGTGCGGGCCGTGCCTCGACGAAATACCGACCCTTAAGTGGGCGG
>JANWHV010000093.1 GCA_025450255.1 Chloroflexota bacterium
AAAACGGATTCTTCGGTCAACGGATCGAGATTCGCGGTCGGTTCGTCGAGCATCAGGATAGGCGCGTCCTTCAACAGGACACGGGCAATCGCCAATCGCTGGCGCTCGCCGCCTGATAATTGAAGACCTTGCTCGTTAATCCAGCTATCCAGGCCCGACGGCAACCGGTCGAGCAAATCGTACAGCTCGACGGCGCCTAGCGCTTCGCGCAGTTCCGCGTCGGCGGCGTCAGGCTTGCCGATCCGAAGGTTGTTCCTCAGGGTATCGGTGAAGAGCGACACGTCTTGCATGACGACGCCAATGCGAGAGCGAACGTCGTCGATCGCGCAGGCCCGAATATCAGCCCCGGCCACCGCCACCACGCCCCCGGATGGGTCCCAGAAGCGCAGGGCGAGATGCACCAGGCTGCTCTTGCCAGATCCGCTCGCGCCAACCACGGCGACACACATGCCGGGATGTACCGCGAAGCTTACGTCATCCAACGCGGGCGCGCTGGCCCCTGGATAGGAAAGGCTTACGTGCCGGTATTCGAGGCAGGACGCGCCGGCGGGATGTACCGGCGCGGTGGGCTCCACTATACCTGGCGCGCTATCGGCGATCTCGAACACGCGATCGCCGGCCGCGCGCGCGCGGCCAAGCACGTCAAGCGCCACCCCGAGCGGTTGCAGCACCTCGAAGGTCGCGAGGGTCGTGACCGCCAGAAACGCAACGTATACGCCGCCGATCCTGCCGTGCACCACCAGCGGCGTGGCGAGCGCCACGATGGCAACCATAGCGATCGCGGCGACGAGTTCGCTCAAGCCGGCCTGCAATCCGGCGAACAGGGAGAGCCGTCGCTGAACGAGAGCGCTCTCAATCTCAAGTTCCTCAATCTGGCCGCAAACGCGGTCCGTATGACCAAATATGTGCAGATCCTGCATGCCGCGCACGGCATCGACGATGCGCGCGAAGAGATCACCGCGCAGTGTGGACAACCTCCGGCCACGCGGCCTGGCGACGGCGAAACCGAGGCAGGGGATGCCGAGTCCCGCCGCGAGAAAGAGCGCCGCGGCCGCCGCGGCGAGCAACGGGCTGAACACAAAGAGCAGCATGACCACGCCGCTTGACGTGACCAGGGCTATCAGCGCCGGAGAAAGGACGCGGAGATAGACGTTCTCGATTTCGTCGACATCCTTGACGAGACGGGCCAGCACGTCGCCGCCGCGACGCCGCGCGAGGACGGCGGGCGACAGCGGCTCAAGGCGGTTGAAGAGCCATATCCGCATGTCCGCCACCAGCGTTAGGGTCACGTGGTGGGAAACGACCCGCTCCGCGTAACGGACGAACGCCCTGCTCACGCCGAGGAAGCGGACCAGGTACATGGGAATGGAGAGGCTCAGGAGGGTGGGCTTGAGCGCGGCCGCGGCAATCAGGTATCCCGCGACGCTTAATAGCCCGAGATTGCAGGCAGCCGCCGCGAAGCCGAGCGCGATTGCCAGGCTCACGCGCGCGCGCCGCGGCGTAAGAAAGGCCAGAAGGCGGAACATGGTCGTCATGCCGATGCCCTGCGGCCGGCCTGTATCAGGGCGGCATAGTGTTCGTTTCGTGTCACCAGATCACCATGCCGGCCCTGTTCCACGAGCCGGCCGGCCGCCAGAACCGCGATGTTGTCCGCCGTGTACACCGTATTTAGCCGGTGGGCCACGATGAGCACCGTGCGTCCCTGGGCGAGCCGCTGTACCGACTCGCGGACGAGAGACTCACTTACAGGGTCGAGATTAGAGCTTGGCTCATCAAGGAGCAGCACCGGCGCGTCCTTCAGGAACGCGCGGGCGATGGCGATCCGCTGCGCTTCGCCACCGCTAAGCGGCACGCCGCCATCCCCAATCACTGCAGCGTACCGTCCGGGTAGCCGGCGAATGAACTCGGCGGCGCCCGCCAGCTCGGCTGCCCAAGCAATCTCATCATCGGAGGCATCGGTTCGGCCGAGCGCGATGTTGTCCCGAATCGTGGCATGGAAAAGATGAGGTCGTTGAGGAACGAACGCGATGTGCGTACGCCATGCGTTCGCGCCAACAGCCGCCACGGATGTCCCACCGGCACGAATCGAGCCCGCATCCGGATCGAGAAAGCTCATGAGCAGGTTCAGCAACGTGCTCTTGCCGGATCCGCTGCGGCCAACCAGAGCCGTGCGCGTGCCGGCCTCAAGCAGCAAGGTAACGCCCGAGATCGCCGGGCTTGAAGTACCTGGATAGGTATACGAAACGCGCTCGATAGCGATGGATGGTGGATCGCTCGCCAAATTCAGTTCGGCAAGGGCATCCGATGGTTCATGCGTGCGCGTCGGGGTAGAGAGGACTTCGACGATGCGCTCACCAGACACGGCGCCCTCCATCGCGGCATGGCGATGCTGGCCCAGCTCACGTAAGGGACGAAAATACTCCGGCGTGAGCAGCAGCACGAAGAACGCGCGCTCAAACGACAGGGAGCCGGAGATCAGGCGCACGCCCAGCTCCACGGCGATAAGGGCGATAGCGCCGGCGGTAATGAATTCAAGCACCAACCCGGAGAGGAAGGCGAAGCGCAGCACTTTCATGGTCCGGTCCTTATAGTGCAGGTTCACCCGGGACACCGTCGCGCGGGCGGATTCACCGCGACCAAATGCCTTGAGGGTCGGCAGCCCCTGCAGCAGGTCGAGAAAGTGGGCGCTCAGGCGGCTCAGAGCCAGCCATTGCTCCCGCATGTGCTCCTCCGCGAAGCTCCCAACCAGGATCATCAGGATGGGGATGATTGGCGCCGTAACCAGCAATAACGCGGCGCTGATCCAGTCCTGGGTGAGCACCGCCAGGGCTATGGTTAGCGGAACGAGCACGCCAAACGCCCGCTGCGGCAAATATTTGCTGATGTAGGCGTCTAGACGCTCAATCCCCTCGGTGGCGGTCACGGCCAACTCGCCGGTCCGTTCACCGCGCGTGAACGCCGGGCCAAGCGCCAGCAGGTGACGGAGCAGGCGGCGCCGCAGATGCGCCTTTATGCGTACGGCCGCGTGTCCGGCGGAAGTCTCACGGGCGCCGACGAGGGCGGCGCGAAGCACAATTACGCAGGCCAGCGCGCCATACAGCGGCATAGTCGACGCGAGACTGGCGTGGCGGATGAACACATCGGCAACCAGCCGGCTAAACAGGGCCGTTTGCGCGACGAGCGCGACGGTCGCAAGCAAACCAAGCACGACCGAGACGCTGACGTCCCGCGATGCGATCTCCAGTTGCCGCGCGGTGTTCCCACGTTTTGTCACAGGAACCCTTCCATCGGCTTCAGCCTACCGTATCCGTTGTTAGAGGCGTATGAAGGGGGCATGAAGAATCTGTTAAGGCGCCAATGCCTGGATCAAGGCTGCTCAGTGGGGTTGGCCACGGCAAGGTCCAGGGTAAATACGGAACCCGCGCCTATCGTGCTTACCACGCCGATGTCGCCGCCCATGGCGCGGGCGAGATGCCGGCAGATATACAGGCCCAGGCCGGTGCCACCAGTTCCCGCGCGCGCGACGTGGCCAAGTTTCGCGAAGCGCTCGAACAATCTATCAATATCTAGCTCGCTCAGGCCCGGCCCGCTGTCCTCGACCCAGAATCCGACCCTGTCAGCGTGTTGGTCGAGGCCGACGGATACCGGTCGACCTTCAGGACTGTACTTCACGGCGTTGTCGAGCAAGTTGACCAGAATCTGGCACAGGCGCTCGCCGTCGGCAAGCACCAGCGGCGCGCTATCCGGCAGGTGCACGAAAACCTCCTGCTCCCTGTATTTGGCGCGGATTTCCTCCGCTGCCTGACGCACGATTGCCGCCGCATCCACTACCTCCTGGCGAACGGTGAAGCGCACATCCTCTATCCGCGAGGCCAGCAGCAAGTCCCGCACCAGGCGATCGAGACGCTGGGCGGAGGTGAGAATCTTCTGCACGGAAGCAAGGCGACGTTCATCGGCAAGCTGATCCCAAAAATGCGTGAGCGTTTCGGCGAAGCCGATTACCCCGGTGAGCGGGGTGCGAAGCTCGTGTGACACCGTGGCCAGGAACTCGCGGCGCAGCGTGTCCACCTCTTCCAGCCGCCTGGCCCGCTCCTTCTCCACGGCATAGAGCCTGGCCTTCTCGAGCGCGGTCGCTGCCTGGGCGGCCATGGCGCAGGCAAGATCGATCTCGTCGGCGGCGATTTCCGTGACGTGCTTGCCCGCATAGTTCGCATAGAGGGCGCCCTGAACCGCGCGCGTACCCTCGCGCTCAATCAGTAGCGGTACGAGGATACGCGCCGTGGTGCCCAGAGCGCTGCTCAACGCGGCATTAAGGGGAGGGTCGTCGACCGTATCGATCAACACGGGACCCATGCGTTCGATCATTTCGCGCTCTGATGACACTTCCGACGGCGGGATATCGAGCACCGCCTGGTTCCAGAGTGGCTGTACTAGCTCGGCCGAATATCCTTCGATGAAGTGCGCAACGGTATTGGTGGCATGCTCATCGTAGAGAATCAGTTCGCAGGTTGCGGCGCTCAGCGCCTGGCGCGCTTCGCGCGCCACGACGTGCATCACTTCCGTGAGATCGAGCGACCCGTTCATTGCCTGGCTCGCTCGCAGAAGAGCCTCAGCCCTCGCGCGTGCCCGCGCCTCCGCTTCCGTCAGGCGCGCGTTCTCCAACGCGGTGCCGACCTGTTGGGCAAAGGTGACGAGAACCTCTGCCTGGGTTTCAGGGAGTGGGCGGCCGGTGAGCGTATTGTCGACCGATAGCGTGCCCAATAACTCATCCCCGTGCCGCATCGCCACCACGATTTGTTCGCGCATCCGGCCATCGAGATGCACTCGATGTATAGGCGGCGTGATCGCCCATCGATCCGGACAATAATAGTAGGCGTGGCCGGCCAGGACATGCGCGACATCAGGAGACGAAGACTCGAGATCCGGCGCGTCCACTGATTCTCCATCATGCTCGCCCGGTAGGCGCTCACCGCCGGCCGTCGTGCCGACGTGCTGCACCAGCACCCGCCGACCACGCACGTCTTGCATCAAAAACACGGCAACCCGATCGAAGCCGAGCCCATGGCGGACGGCGTCGTACGTAAGGTCGACGACCTCTTGAACGGTACGACACGATGCCATGGACGCGCTCGTGGCGCGCAGCCAGTTCTGTTCGACCGTGAGGCGCCGGAGGCCCGCGTCAAGCTCGTCAATGCGCGCGTCCTGGTCCGAGCGTAGCCGCGATACCTGGATGTGCAGCGCGAACACGGATGCCAGGGAGATAAGCGGAGCGACGGCCAGTATGCCCTTCCGCATACTCGCGGGAACATCCGAGACTATTGCGCCCACGATTTCCGGACCGGCGCGCAGGCTCACCCACAGCAGCTCATCGGTGCAACCAAGGAAGGGCCACGCCGTATCCGCGGCATGGATCCGCCATCCCGGCCCGTCTGGGCCCAGATCATCGCCGTACAGCAGGTTCCGCAGTGTCGATCCAGGACTAAACGGCTCCCCGACGTCGCCCAGACTTTCTCGGCCCTTTGGGCCAAACCGCAGCTTGCAGACCAGGCGCTCCTCCACTGGCAACGTGAGCGCGAGCGCGAGGTGCCGGCAGCTGAAGCGCGCGGCGATCAACGCGCACATCGTTTCACACAAGTCGTCCTCGGACAAGCACGCCGACAGCGCGTGACCCGCATCGAGCAGCCACTGCATGTCGTCGCTCGTGATCGGGTTCTGGTCCGATTGACGCGGAGGCTTCATGGTGTAAGTATCACCGAAACAGGGCCCGCGCGGCGCCGACACGCATGGTTATCGGTGTTAACCGTCATCGCTCACTCGATCGGCCATGACGTGTCCGATCGGACCCTGGCCCTGCCCAATCTCGAGCGCGGTCGTCAGGCACGCGGTCACGTATTTCTTGGCCATACGCACTGCCTCTCGTAACGGCACGCCCCATGCCAGTCGCGAGGCGATCGAGGCGGCAAGGGTATCGCCGGTCCCGAGCACGGCCGTGGTATTGACGCGGGCGACGTCGAGCCATTCGCGGCTACCGTCGGGCAGCGCGAGAAGATCGGGGCTGCGATCGGTGCCAAGCCGGCCGCCTTTGAGTA
>JANWHV010000094.1 GCA_025450255.1 Chloroflexota bacterium
ATGGCGTAGGCGGCGATACAAATTCCCTCGAGCAGGAGGTGCGGATCGCGTTCCATCAGGTAGCGGTCCTTGAACGTGCCGGGCTCGCTCTCATCGGCGTTGCAGAGCAGGTAGACCGGATGGCCGGGCTCGGGGCGCAGGAATCCCCACTTGCGACCGGTCGGAAACCCCGCGCCGCCCCGGCCACGCAGGCAGGATGTTGTCACCTCGGCGACGACATCCTGCGGGCGCATGGTCAGCGCCTTCTCCAGACCGCGATAGGCGCCGCGCGCGCGCGCCGCCCCCAACGTGGGCTGGTCCGCGTAGCCGGTGTTTGCGGTGAGGATTGGCGTCATCAGTGGCGATCCTTTGCCTGGCCCAGCGCCGCCGAAAGCTGCTCGAGGGAGAACGCGCCGAGCAGCGCATCGTCCAGCATGACGGCCGGCGCATGGTCGCAGGCGCCGATGCATTCGACCAGCCGGAACGTCACCTGCCAGCCACCACCGGTCTCGCCGGGGCGAAGATGGAGGAATTGTTCCAGTTGCTTCCGGGCAGCGTCCGCACCGCGCAGGTAACAGGCAATCCCATGGCAGAGCGAGACGATGTGGCGCCCGGTCGGTTCGCTTGTCAGTTGGTCGTAAAAGCGGGCAGCACCGTCGACCACAGCCGGCGTCAGGTCGAGCAGGCCCGCCAGTTCCTCTGCCTCGGCCGGACCTACGCAACCGCGCTCCTCCTGGGCCAGCCGCAAGGCGGTGAGCAGCGCGCTTCGGGGCGTAGGGCCGCGCTGACGCAGCGCGCTGATCGTCTGCCGGGTCGGCTCGGAGAGCAGGGTCATCGATCCAACTCGCCAGCGATGACGTTCAGGCTGCCGATCGTGGCGATAACGTCGGCAATCATCATGCCACGCAGCATCTGGGGGAAGGCCTGGTAGACGGCAAAACAGGGCGGACGGACCTTCACACGGTAGGGCCGCTTGCCGCCATCGCTCACGATGTAGAAACCCAGCTCCCCGTTGGCTGCCTCGCTGTAACCGTAGACCTCGCCGACCGGCGCGCGTATGCCTTCCATTATCAATTTGAAGTGCGCCATCAAGGCCTCGATGTTGGTGTAGACCTCATACTTGGGCGGCAGGGCGACGCGGCGGTCCTCCACGATGATTGGCCCGTCGGGTAACAGCGCGAGCGCTTGCTCGACGATATGCGCGCTCTGGCGCATTTCCTCCAGGCGGACCAGGTAGCGATCGAAGGTGTCGCCGTGCTGCCCGACCGGGATGGCGAAGTCGAAGCGGTCGTAGTCGTAGTAAGGATGCGCCTTGCGCACGTCGTAGGGAACGCCCGTGGCCCGCAGACACGGGCCGGTATAGCCATAGGCGATGGCGTCTTCACGTGAGATGGCGCCGATTCCCCGCATGCGCTGGCGGGCGATGCCATTGTGGGTGATCAGCTGGTCGGTATCGCGCACGACCTCCGGCACGGCGGCCAGGATGGCGTGAACACGCTCCGCGAAGTCCGCTGGCGGCTCCTCGGCCAGCCCGCCGATGCGGACGTAGCTCACCATCATGCGGGCGCCGGTGCATTCCTCCAGCAAGTCGTAGATCTGCTCGCGCAGGTTCCAGAGGTAGAAAAAGTCGCTGATCAGACCCATGTCGACCATGTTGGTGCCGATACAGACGGCGTGGTCCATAATGCGGCTGAGCTCACTGAGTATAACGCGCAGATATTGCGCCCGCTTGGGGATGGTGATGCCGAGGAGCTTCTCCACCGCCATGGCAAAGCCGACGCTGTTGCACATGCTGGACATGTAGTTCAGCCGGTCGCAGTAGGGGATGATCTGCCAGTAGGTGTGCGTCTCGGCCATCTTCTCGAAGTTGCGGTGCAAGTAGCCCAGCTCGATGTCCGCATCCTTGACCGTCTCACCGTCGAGTTCGGCCATGATCCGGAACGTCCCGTGCATGGCCGGGTGGGAGGGGCCGATATTGAGGATCAGCGGCTGTTCGATGAGCGGCGGGTCTTCCCCGGCAGGGGATCGCTCGGCGATGGGCAAGTTGATAGAGCGCTCGAAAGGCTGGCGCAAGCCCGCGGGATAGTCCCGCCGCATCGGGTGGAGGTCACCGAAGCCATCGTGGGTCAGGATACGGCGCAGGTCCGGGTGGCCGTTGAAGCGCACGCCGTAGAGATCGTACACCTCGCGCTCAAACCAGTTCGCGCCCTTCCAGATCGGGACCAACGAGTCGATACGTGGGTCGTCCGCCGGCAGCGGCGCCTTCAGTCGCACGCGGTGACCGTGCTCCAGCGAAGAGAGGTGGTAGACCACATCGAAGCGCGGGTCACGGGTGAGGTAGTCGACGCCACAGATGTCGAGCAGCAGGTCGAAGCGCAGGTCTGGATCGTCGCGCAGGGTCTGGCAGACCGAGCGCAGCATGTCGGGCCGCAGCGTGATGGTCAGATCGCCACGGAAGTCGTGGGAGGCCAGGATGGCGTCGCCAAACTGCGCGCGCAAACGCGGCACTAGTGGCCGATCGACTTGCCCGCGCTCCGAAGCGAAGGCGACCAGCGCCGCCGAAGGCGGGTCGAGCGTGGTGACGGAGGCATCGTTCAGACGCGCGTGCAGCCGTTCGGCGGGATTGGCGCTGGCGGCGCCCCGGTGGGGCGTGCCGCGCTTGATCTCCTCCTCCAACTGAACAATGGCCTGCAACAGTGCCTCGGGCGTGGGTGGGCAGCCGGGAATGTAGACATCCACCGGAATGAGTTCATCGATGCCTTGCTCGACGTGATACGAGCGGTAGAAACCGCCCGAGGTAGCGCATGCCCCCATGGAGATGACCCATTTCGGATCGGCCATCTGGTCGTAGATCAGCTTGAGGGCGGGAACCATCTTATCCGTGATCGTGCCCATGACCAGCAGCAGGTCCGACTGGCGGGGACTCCAGCGGATCAGCTCGGCGCCGAAACGGCCGATGTCATACCGAGATGAAGCGGCCGCCATGAACTCGATGGCGCAACAGGCCGTCCCGAAGGGCAACGGCCACAGCGATCCATGCTGGGCCCAGCGTTGGAGCGCTTCCAATCGAGTGGTGATAATGTTAGAGGATGAAGCCAGGTGGGCATGGGATGGCCGCTGGGGTACTATCGGCAGTAAATCCCGCGCCATTCCCCGCTGCCTCCTTGATATGCGCGGACGCTGCGGCAATCGCGGCACTTCGAAGAGTATGGGCCATGGCGGTGGTGTACGCTGTGACTTTGGTCACAGTATTCCGACCGACACGTCCGCTTCCACTTGAACATAGGCGCCGTCCACGCCGGTTGTACGTCCCCGTGGGGCTTCCTCGGTCCAGAGCAAAGAGTTCCTGCTGAGAAAGCGAACGGCTATAAGGATGGTCGACGGCACACTCGTGAGGAAGAGCGGCCCGAGTCGAGCGTGGGCGTGAAACGTGTCGTGGAAGGATGGCGTCCCGTGTCGATCCCCGATGGCGACTTAAGGGTACTGCAACGAGTGCCTTACTTTCGCCTCCTGCCGGCGGAGGATCTGGCCCTCCTTTACCGTGGCTGCCTACTTCGGCGGTTAGTGGCCGGCCAGACGGTGGTACTGGAAGGGTCGGTGCCGCAATTACTCTACGTCGTCCGCAGCGGCAGCGTCTGCATCTATACGACTTCCCGCCAGGGCAAGGAGCAGGTGTTGCGCACGGTCCATCCTGGTGAGACGTTCAATGACGTACCCGTCCTCGACAGCGGACCGAGCGCGGTCAGCGTCCGCGCGCTGGTCGTCGGCACGAGTGTATGGGAGCTGCAAGCAACGCGTGTGCTGAAGCTGGTGGCGAGCAATCCCCCGGTCGCCCTTGAGGTGATCCAGATGCTCGTCCGACGGCTACGCCGTCTGGTAGCTCTGGTGGAGGACCTATCCTTCCGGTGTGTCGTTGAGCGGGTAGCCAGGCTGATCCTCGAAGAGGACGCTATTACCAATGGTCGCATCGACTTGACACAGCAGGAAATGGCGGCTCGGGTGGGGACGGCTCGCGAGGTCGTGAGCCGGGCACTGCGCGAGTTAGAGCGGCGCGGCGCAATCACACGCGAGCGCCGCTACATCCTGCACATTGATGCGCCGCGTCTGCGAGATATCCTGGAGTTGACTGATTTCGCGGATCAGCGAAGCACGTAGAGCAGAAAGAACGATATCTCGCGCAGTCGTTCTTGGATGAGCATTGGAAGGTACGGCCCGGCAACGAAAGCTGCCCCGCCGGGCGTCGTCGAGGTACGACTCAACACACCGGAGCGCGGGCGCGCGCGACCACGCAATGCTCACGAAAGACGACGAATGGCTCCTTACCCGGGTGCTGGTCTGGGCTTCAGGCGTTGCTCCCCACCCCTTCGCGGCGCGGTTCGGCGTGTCAACGGACGCCAAGGCGACCGCCTATTCGCGAGCGAACTTTTCAGACATGCCGGAGATCCGAGACTGGGCCTGGACCGACCCGTCTTAGGGTAAGAACATCGATTCCGACCAGCCTGTAGTCTCCGGCTTTCGACGTAGCGGTGAGCATCCGGCGATGAGTAGACTGCGACGACCACCTCCAGACGGTGAGGACGAAGGCTCACGGCGCCGGCTGGCGGCGCCCACGTCGCGCCACCCGCTGCCACAGCCAGCGGAGCGGATCGAACTGCTCGTCGGCGACCAACTCCTTCAACGGAATGATCGAGTTTTCCCTGATCTTGATATGCTCCGGGCACACCTCGGTACAGCACTTCGTGATATTACAGAGTCCGATCCCACCTGGTTGCTGGGCGAAGAGCGCCCGTTGACGGGTGTCCTTCGGGTGGAAGGCATAGTAGGCCAGACGCACGTAGTAGCGCGGTCCAAAGTACTGATCCTGCTTCCGGTGGACCCGCAGCACGTGGCAGACGTCCTGGCAGAGGAAGCACTCGATGCACCGGCGGTACTCGTACAGCCGTTCGACGTCCCGCGGATACAAGGTCCAGGGAGTAGCGGACAGGTCATCCTCCGCCGGAGTCAGTGGGACGATCTGCCGGTTTACCTGGTAATTCCAGGAGACATCGGTGACCAGGTCCTTGATGAGCGGGAACGTCCGCATCGGGTGGACGTGGATGTCCTCGCCCCCATAGTCGTCGATGCGCGTTTTGCACAGCAGGCGTGGCAGCCCGTTGATCTCCGCGCTGCAGGAACCGCACTTGGCGGCCTTACAGTTCCAGCGGCAGGCCAGGTCGCCTGCGAAGTGGGACTGGATGTAGTGGATGGCGTCCAGCACCACCATCCCTACCGTGACCGGCACGACATAGGGCACTTCAGCGCCGCCGGTAGCGTCACCGCGAAATACCCGGAAGGTGATGTCAGCCATCGCTTACGCCGTCTCCTTTGTTAGTGCGAGCAGTTCCGGCGGCATCGGCGGGATCGGGCGCGCCTCGATAACCATGCCGCCATCCACTTTGCGCGCCAGATAGTTCACCCGCTCCTGCGCCGGGTCCTTGTCGGGATAGTCGGTGCGCCAGTGCGCCCCCCTGCTCTCCGTACGAACGGCGGCGGTGCGCAAGATCGCCTCGCTGATCGTCAACATGAACAGGTCGTCGCG
>JANWHV010000095.1 GCA_025450255.1 Chloroflexota bacterium
GGATATCGATCATTTGCGCAAGCTCGACGACTTCAATCTGCTGATGATCGAGCAGCCGCTGGGCGAGGAAGACATCATCGATCACGCCACGCTGCAACACCAGATCAAGACGTCGATCTGCCTGGACGAAGCGATTCGCACGCCCGACGACGCGCGTCACGCTATCACGCTCGGTAGCTGCCGGATCATCAACATAAAGCCAGGCCGTGTTGGAGGGCTGCTGCGTAGCATCGCCATACATGATATTTGCCAGGCAGCCGACGTGCCGGTGTGGTGTGGCGGCATGCTTGAAACCAATATTGGCCGGGCAACCAACGTCTGCCTGGCAAGCCTCCCCAATTTCAAGCTGCCGAGCGACATCTCGGCCAGCGCCCGGTATTTTCACGAGGACATCGCAGGCCCGTCATTCGTGCTCAATACAAATGGCACGATGACCGTCCGCGACACGCCTGGGATCGGCGTGGAGGTCGACCACGCGGCGCTCGATCGCGTCGCGCAATGGCGCGAACGCCTGACCGTCACCGCTTGACGCGGGCAGGCGCCCGGGGCGATTGGAACGAAACAGGGCCGGCATGAGGCGAATGCTCCGCGCCGGCCCTGTCTTTGCCCTCGCCGGTTAGGCGCGGGAAGCCTCGCGGACAGTCCTCGCGTGGTTCGCCAGGAATGGGCGGCGGTGATTGAACAATGCCGCTTGCGGTACCTGGATATACGACTCCGAGTTGGACTGACCGGGGAGCGCGCTGGCGGTGCCCAGGTATACCAGGCGACCACTGTGCATCTCGCGATACACGCCAGCGGGAACAGAGGTTCCCCCTCGTAGGGAGATAGGTTGCATCACACACCTCCTCGTGTGCTTCTTTCGCGGGTCGCAACATCGCGGCCCACCTCAACGTACCAGTCATCATCGACTGGTTGTGCTAGTGTAACACAGTGCGACGCAAGAACCCATAACCCAAACAGCGAATAATCCGTCAGCCGCTACGACGCTTTGCCGTACCCGACAGCACTTCCAGCACGATGCGGTTGGCCAGATACGCCGTGATCTCGCCACGGACGTCGTAGGCCGGCGCAACCTCCACCATATCCATGCCCAGGACGTTCAGCTCCAACGCGCAGCGCCGCGCGGCGTCCAGCATTTGCCTGCTGGTGAGCCCACCCGGTTCCGGCGTACCCGTGCCGGGCGCCATCGACGGATCGACGGCGTCGATATCGATGGTGAGGAACACGCCGTCACAATCCCGGCCGGCACAGGCAATCGCTTCGTCCAGGCACGCGTCGAGTCCCCTGCGACCGATCTCGCTCATCTCGAACCAACGCATGCCCTGTTCCGCCATCCAGGCGAATACCTCTTTCCCAGGCCAGTAGCCGCGCAATCCGATCTGCACGAAGCGATCGCCCCGCACGATTCCCGCCTCGACAAGCCGTCGCATCGGCGTCGCGTGGTTGATTTTGGAGTCAAACTCTTCGTCGGCGGTGTCGGCATGGGCGTCGAAATGGATGACCGCTAGCCGGCCCTTATCGTGGCTTCGCGCCACGCCCGTGATGTCCGGCAGAGCGATTGTATGGTCGCCGCCGAGCACCACGGGTATGGCGCCGAGGCTTGCCACGCTCGCCACCGCATGCTCAAGCCGCTGCAAGCTCTCCATAATCTGGCCGGACGGCATCAGTACATCGCCCGCGTCGACCACCCGCAGGTCGCGCAATGGATCGACGCCAAGGGCAAGATGCGGCCGTGCCGTCGCCCGCAGATCGACATCGGCGGAACGGATAGCCTGGGGGCCGAAGCGCGCGCCTGCCCTATAGCTGGTGCCGCCGTCGAACGGCGCTCCCAGAATCACTACTTCGGCGCCCGTCAAGCCGGCGGGATCGTCAAGATTCGCTCTCGGGATGCCAAGGAATGTCGCGTCCGGGCCAAACATCATGGTCACGCTCGTATGCCTCCCAATTGCCTGGCGCCAAACCTTGTCGTAGGCCAATTTCCCGTTCCCTGACTCCTATGGCAACGGCGCCCCGTGTTAGCCGGCGCTCTCCGCGCGACCCGTATGGCCTGGGGCTAGCCAGGTCGCGCTGAGCATCCATGTCTTTGTAGTGACACGACCCCCCGCGCGTTACCCACGATCAGCCGCGACCCTTGCCAGGCAAGCGCGGTCGGAGGTACACCGCCCGGCATCGGCAGCTCAAGAAGCGGTCGCAGGCCGGCGGCGCCGGCAACCATCAGTCGATCGTCGCGCGCGTATGCCACCAGTCCCACGACGGGGTCGACCGCGAGTGGCGATGAACCCGGCGCCGCGGCGATGGCAGTACCGGAACGCAGCGCGAGGGCGCGAATCATGCCGCCTTCGGCGAGATACAGGCGATCGGCCATGGCGTCGGCGGCAATAGGCGGCGCCGTCAGGTCGTAGCTCTGATGCTGGGCGCCCGACGTGCGATCGACAAGTTCGATAGTGCCGTGAGCGTCATACGCATCCGGCAGGTAGACCGCGAGCTGATCGCCGCCGGCCAGGCCGATCCAGCTTCCGGCGTGGGTAAGTCCGAGAGACACGCGCCAACGCGCGCGCATTGCGCCGTTGCCGTCCGCGACAAGCGCGTATGCCTGAGCTGCCCATGCGTTGCCGGGCTGTCCGATCAGATAGACAGCCGTGTTATCGGCGGTAATCGCCGCGGGCCAGCCTATCGCCTGCAGCGGAAGCTGTTGCCTTGCCAGTATCGTGCCGCTGGCGCCGTCAAGCGTCAACAGCCTGTTGTCCTCCAATAAGTAGAGGCGCGCGCCGTCAGGACGCGTGGCCAACCCTGGCGCCATCAGATATTGCGGAATAGTGACGACACGGGAAGGCGCCGCCGAATGACCGGCGTATAATACCTCGAGATTGTCTCGCGGCAAGAAGCGCACCCGTGAGCCAGGGTGGCCCACGAGCGCCAGAACGCTTCCGGTTGTCCCTGCCGCCTGCAGGCTGTCTACCCGGCCAGGTAGCGCGAGCGCTACCCGGATCGTGGCATGGCACGTAGACGCGGCGGCCGTCACGTTGCTGGGCGGCGCGCTCCATGCAAGGGTACAGACGAGGACCGCTACGCGGGCCAATCTCATCCCTTCGTGCCACCCACATTGATGCCTTTGACGAAGAAGCGGGAGACAAGCATGTACAACGCCACGGCAGGTAGCGTGTAGATCAGGGCGTATGCGGCAATCTGACCGTAGTTGGCCTGGCCATAGTTGCCGTAGAAGCTGAAGAGCTGTACCGAGGCGGGGAACTTGTCCGGGCTGCTATAGATGATGAACGGTATAAAGAAGTTGGTGTAGGCGCCGATGAAGCTCAAGATGCCGACCACGGCGATGCCTGGGGCGCAGAGCGGCAACACAATGCGGACGAAAGAGCCGAAGGTCGAGCAACCGTCAACCCAGGCCGCTTCCTCCAGCTCCACCGACACCGAGTCGAGGAAGTTCTTCATCAGCCAGGTATTGAAGGGCAGGGCAGAGGCCACGAAAAAGATCACTACACCGGGAGTGGAGTCGATCAGGCCGATCTGGACGTACAGGGCGTAGAGGGGGAAGATCAGCGCCAGGACCGGCAAGCCGGTGCAAAACAGGATAAAGAGCATCACGGTTTGCTTGAAGCGGAAATGGTAGCGCGAGAGCGAGTATCCCGCCCCGCAACTTAAAGCGACCACGATCAGCATCGTGCTGACGCCGAGCACGAGGCTATTCTCGAACCCCTTCCCGTACCCGTTGTCGAAGATGTAGCGGATATTGTCCAGGCTGATACTGCCAAGGCTCGAGAACCATACCGTTCCCAGGTTCGCATTGGGAGTGAAACTGGCTGCAACCAGCCAGAGAAACGGCAGAATAAAGAAGAGGCTGAGCAAGATCAGGATGGCGTATGCCGCGGCCGAGGTTGGGATGAATCTGCGCTCTCTCATGCCATCCCCTCCTACACTTCCACGCGCAACACGCGAATATAGAGAAGTGACAGGATGGCGCCAAACAGGATGATCAACAGCGCGATCGCTGTTCCGTAGCCCAATGCATAGAACTGGAACGCATGCTGATACATGTAGATGGTCAGCAACTGCGTATCAAAGCCGGGACCGCCGTCCGTGAGCACCTTCACCAGCGTAAAGTCTGAAAGCGTGGCAAGGGTGATCAGCAACAGGTCGGTGGCAATCGTTCCCTTGAGCATCGGCAGGATAATCAGACGGATCCGCGCCCATAGTCCCGCGCCGTCGATAGAGGACGCCTCCAGCAGCTCTGGTGGAATACCTTCCAGGGCCGACGAGTAGAGGAGCATCGAGAAGGCGGTGCCGCGCCAGGTGTTGGCCACGATGATCGCGGCCATTGGATATTCTTGCAGCCAGGCATGTTGGGGCACGCCAAAGGTGCCCAGGATCGTGTTGAACAACCCGCTTCCCGTGCCCAGGCCCAGCATATCGGCATGGAAGAAGGCAAACCATAGGTAGCCCGCGACCACGTCGGGCATGACCCAGCAAGCCACGATGATCCCGCCGAGCACCGTCTTGAAGAGGGGGCGCCTGCCTTTCATCAGCAGGGCCAGTAGCATGCCAAGCACTGCCTGGCCAATCAACGCCGAGCCGACCAGGTACGTCAGCGAGACCCGCAAAGAGTCGAAGAACTGGTGGTCCTGGAGGATTTGATGGAAGTTGTTCAGCCCGACCCATGACGGCGCCGCGGCCCCCGTGCCGGTGAGGGACATGTTTGTGAAGCCGACGTAGACCGCGTACACGGCCGGCCCCAGAAAGAAAACCGCCATGACCAGGAAGGCAGGCAGCATGAACAACATACCCAGGCGGAAACGCCTGCGTCGCCGCGGTTGCGCGGCCAACGGGTAGCCGACATCGGCCTGCACGGCCTTCCTCCTCAATTGTCAGGTACGATCTTTGTGGGTTTGGTGGTCCCCGATGCTGGAGAGACATCGGGGACCACCAGGTGACCGTGGCTAGCCGGTGAGTTTAGCGCGTCTCCACGTTGGCGGCGCCCACGATGCCGGTGACCGCGGCTTTGAAGCCCGCCATCGTGTCCGCGGGAGTGGTTCCATTCCCTCCATACATCATAAGTTGCGTGGCCAACTGGATCTCGTTGGAGATCTTGGGGTAGGCGGGGAAGCCGGCGCGGAACTGCGAGAAGGCAACCAGGCTTGTGAAGAACGGATTCATGGGTACCTTGGCGTAGGCAGGCACCATCGCTTCGTCCTTGCGCACGCCAATATTGCCCACCAGCACATCAAACAAGGCAAGATTATCCCGGCTGTTGGCAGCCTGCAGCACTTTGAATGCCGCATCCTTGTTTGCGCTCTTACTGCTGATTGCGTACGACCAACCGCCCGACATCGAGATGTAGCCGGGAGCCTGGCCAAACTCGGTCGGCATCTTGGCCATGCCCATCACCGATTGCCACTGCGGCCAGGGCGCGGCGCCGGTCGGAGCCCACGCTCCAGGCACCCACGAGCCATCGAGATCGATGCCCAGCTTGTCCTTCGGCAACAATTGTAGCTGGATAGTGCTCCACGCCAAGCCATTCAGCGCAATATCGCTGGTCGGGCCGAGCAGTTTCTTGGAGTCGGAGTCGTAGACCTTTTGCACGAACTTCAGGGAATCGAGGAAGCCCGGGCTCGAGGCGATCCACTTGTTCGTCTTATAGTCATAGAGTGGATCCTTGGTGCCGTAGAGCAACATCTGGAA
>JANWHV010000096.1 GCA_025450255.1 Chloroflexota bacterium
GGTATACGGGCTGGGGGTCTTCCGGTGCATGAACTGGTCGACCTGGTGGTAGTCGCCCGCCACGCCGCCCGGCTGCATGCCGGGCGGAATGGCTCTGTGCTCCTTCAGCGCCGAGTCGATGATCGCATTCAGCGGTGTAGTCTGCAGCTCCAATCGCGGTTTCGGCGGCACGATTGGCGCAACCAGCTCATAGAGAAAGCGAATGTTCGGCAACTGGCCGGGATTCTGGGCCACGCTCTGAATGACCGTGCGATAGCGCTGGGTGATGTCTTGCCGCAACCGCGAGACGGGGAAGGAGCGGATGAACTGATTGGTGCGGTTTTCGAACTGGAACGGCGTGATTGGCGTGTCGTGCGTGAACAGCGCGTGCCAGAGATCCATGTCCGGCTTGTGGCTCGCCACGTGCGCGTCGACGGTCGGGCCGCCGGCAAAGCGGACTTTGAACTTCAGGCCGGCGACGGTTTCAGGCCACTTCAGCCAATCCGGAAAGTCGCCGAGGGTCGGCGTGCCGTTTTCCTGGAGGCGTGGGGAAACGAAGACGCTGACGCCGAGTTTACCGCCTGGACCCAACGGTCCCTGTAGACCATTGGGGATCGCGGTCCAGGTAATGATCTGCTTTTTCATCCACAGCCTCCTTTCACGCAAACGCCTGGAGGTACGTGTTCCAATCGGGCTCGCTGACCTGATCCGCGAAGGATGGATCGTTGTGCGAGCCGGCGAATTCTCGCTGCACCGACGCCGAAACGGTAACGCTGAAGAACAGGACGTGGACCGAGATAGTGAGCGTGGCCGTGCCGACCACCTTGGTGTCTTTGCCGTCCTTTTCGTAGGTAAGATCCAGTTCGACGTCGATGGAGACGGACAGGATTGCCAGCGCCTCCACCTCGCCATGGATATGCACGAAGCCGGTCAGGATCGTCTGATCGTGCGGGCTCTTCTCCATCTTGAAGTAGATGCCGGCCATGATCGAGACGCTGCCGCTGGCGATGCCGAAATCGAGTGACAACTCGGCGCCGAACTCAAACGACGCCTCCATCATATCGAGGCCATCGAGCCCCAGGCTGATGCCGAAGAAGCCGCCGCCGCCGAGTAGCGAGACCGTCAGCAGGAAGGGGTGCTCGCGCGTGCAGAAGTTGAAGTACACCTGCGCCGGGCTGCTGCCAATAAAGGGAATGGTGACCTTGGCGCCAAACGAGATGTTTTCCAGGCTGAAGATGCCGACCCCGATACTCGGCAGATCGAAGGTGAAGCCGGCCTCGACGCCGCTTGCCGTAATGTCCACGAACGGCGGGTCGTCGAAGCCGTCCGAGGGAATAACGTCCTTCAGGTCGTTGACGAACGCCAGCGGTCCCTCGAATAGCACCTGCACGCCGCCGGCGGTGACGTCGGGCTTCTCGCCGCTGCCGGCCTTGAAGGTGAGGCCGCCAAAGCCGACATAAATAATGTTCGCGAGATCGAGGCCGATCTTCCCCAGCGTGCCTACGATGCTGAACGAAGGATCCGATGAGCCGTCGAGCGGAATGTGCACGTTGGCGGTGACCGATAGGAACTTGTCCAGCGCCTTAAAGGGCCCTGAATCCTGAAGGTGTGGGGACCAGGTGAGGGTCGTGTCGATGGCGGTCGGCAACTGGGCATGCTTGAGGAGCGGAAGCGGGTTGATGCCCTGCAGATTGCTCAGGTCGTCAACCAGCGTCTTGAGATCGTTGGGAAAGGCGGTGATCGGCGTTTGCAGGGCGTTCACGTCTCCCTGAAGCGCCCCCGTGTTGGCGGCGCCGAGGTCCGCCAGCAACGTGTCCATGGCGGCGATCAGACTGGTCAGGTCGGTGATGATGTTGCCGAGATCCGCGATCAGCGTATTCACGTCGCCGAGCAGGTCCTTCACGACGCTCGGCAACGAGTTCAAGGCGTTGTGCAAGGAATCCAACGGCGATTTCAAGGCGGCGAGCGCCGCTCGCACCGGGGCAATCTCCCCTTGCAGCGCGGCGAGCGCCTGGGCCTGCAGCGCGGCCAGATTCTGCTGCAGCTTGGCTACCGCCTGCGCGATAAGCTGGTTCAGGGTATCGGGCGCGCTCTCGACTGCCTGGATCAGCGAGAGTATCTGGAAGACCGGGGTGAGATTCGGCAGCTTGATGATCGAGGATAGCGGCACGGCGCCCAGAATCTTGGCGTCGTTGTCAAAGAACGACTGCAAGAAGGCGCCGACATCCGGCACATTGCCGTTGGCCACCTGATCAACCATGTCGCCGCCGACTGGGCCCATGACGCGCGAGAGGGCGCTGATAGCCAGGTTGGGCGTGACCACGCCTGGCGTTCCGGTGCCGCCTGAATCGCCGCCGCCAAACGCTACCTTCGGCCTCGCGGCGTCAAGAATCTCCGCGAATACCTCGCCCACGTTGTTCGCGCCGCCCAGATCGTTCTTCAGGAAATGATCGCTCAGCTTGATTTGCGGCTTCTGCCCGGTGCGCAGCATCGCCTCCAGGGCAGGGATACTGACCGTGGACGCGGCCAGAATGGGGTAGAAGCGCGGCTGGTCGTCGGGGATCGCGGTAGTATCGGGCGGGATGAAGGCGTCGAAGGTCATGTCCGTGACATGCAGGGTCGTGTCGCCCGGCTTATTGCTGGGCGCGAAGGCGATCTTCTTGCCGTTCATCGGCCGCGTCCTGCGATCCGGGTAGAACGCGCCGCCGTCGTTCTCGTAGTGGTCGCGCACCTTCTTGAGCGGGTCGTGCTTGAACGCCAGGAAGTTTTCAACGCTGATGAAGGCCAGGGGCGCCGTGAAGTCCGTCTGCTGCCCGGCGATGTCCTCGCCGATCAGATGGAACAGGAAGTCCTTGCCGCCGATTCGCGGCCAGAAATCGTCGGTGTCGTGAACGCTCACCGCCGAGTCGATAGTCTGCGGCGGATCGAGATCGGGCGTGGTGATCGTGGTTATTTTCACCGTCTTGAAGGGAAGCGAGCGGTCGATGCTCCGGCCGTCCGCGTCATGCAGGCCCGAACCGCCAAACTGCTTGGAAGGCTCGCGCACGATGATGAACATGCGCTGGAACAGGTAAGCGATGTTCCGCCCGCCCTGTACGTAAAACTTCCGCTCGGTGATCTTGACCAGTGACGCCCGGTGGCCGAACGGCCACAGATAGCCCTTATAGACCACCCGCACGTAGTTGTCGCGTGCTTGCGTGCCGCGGTGCGTCCACTCTTCCAGCGCGATGCCGATGTGGTAGCCCTGAGCCCAGGCGCCGTGAACGTCGACCCAGGCGCCGAGCGTGCTGAGCATCAAGCGGTTCACTTGCACGGGCAGCGGCACGAAGGTGTGCCCGACCGCGAGCACCGTAGCTTTGAAGTAGGCGAGCGAAAAGTCACTGGTGAGCCGCACCAGATCGTGCCGGTCCTGTCCGGTAAGCGACATGCGGAACGGCGTATTGTCCGCCAGCGGCTTGGGCTGCTCATATTCCTGTGACCATACCGCGCGGATGGTGCGGAAGCTCGCGGCCAGGTCTACCGGCTTGCCGTTGACATACAGGTCCCTGGTAACGGCGTATTTTGGACCATCCGGCGCGCTTTGCGTCTCGTACGCATAGTGCTCGTCGATCAGAAACGTATGGGCGGGATTCTGCGGCGTGGCCGCCGTGCTGAGCTTCACGCCCAGGCGCGTATGCCACAGCTCGGTCCAGCCGTTGTGTGTCACCGGCGTAAAGGAATGGAGCCAGGCGGCATAGCGGTTGGGCGATATTTTCAGCCGCCAGGGTATTTCCAGTGAGGTCTGGGAACTGGTCGGCGCCGCGATTTTGGCCTTCGTCCTCTCGCCGGCAGGCAGCGCCGTGGGCGCGACGCTCGGCACGAGTTTTGCCCAGTCCAGCAGGACATCGAGCGTCAGCGGCAGTTGCTTGAAACCCGCCGGCATGGCGAACACCAGGCGGCTCTCGTCGGCGAGGCGCGTCCGCGCGGGCGTGTGCGGCGGTCCCAGCGGGAACTCGCCGGTTTTCCCTCGATCGGGGTCGGGCTGCGCGCCGGGGCCGGGATACGTGTCGGGCACCGGTAGGGCGGGCAGTACGCGAAAGAACGCTTCCTCCGCGATGTTCTGCCCTTGTATGTGTACGGCAAGGTAGGGCGGCGGTCCGACCAGCCCCTTGAGTTTGGCATTCTTCGTGGCCCGCACGCGTTGATAGCGTGCCACGAATACCGGCGGCTTACCCTTGGCCGAGCTATCGAGCTTCATGTTGATGAACTCGAAGGTCAGGGCCAGCAGGTCGTCCGGCCGCAGAACGGAGAACCGCAGGTTGATGAGCGTAAAGCGTTGGAGAGCATCCGCTGGGCGATCGGATAGCACAACCTGCGCGGCATGGCTGGTGTTGGGACGCTCCAGGCCGCTGGCCACGAATGCCAGGTGCGTTCCGGCCGGCTGTACCATCGGCTCGACCACGGCGCCTGGAATCGCGACTGCCACGCGGAGTACGGCGGGGTTGCACTTCAGGGCGGTTACGGCGCCCGACTGGGCGTGCATCTCAAATATCGGCGCCGTTGCCGAATCGCCGAGTTCGACCGCGCACGCACCGGCCGAAAGCCAGGTAGGCTCCGCGTGAAACCTGGCCACCAGCGACGCGCGATCGCCGGTCGAATCGAAGGCCATGGCGTAGCGCGCGCCGCTCAGTTGGAGCGCGAAGGCGCTGCCATCCGACCGTTTCAGGCCGCTGTGCGGCTGGAAACCCAGCGGCTCGCCCGCCTCGGCCACCAGAGCGCGGCTCCGCTTTCCATTCGCGTCCTCGCCAAACTCCAGGCGGATAAGGTCGAACGCCGTGCCGCCGGATGACAATTGCCAATGGCCGGATTGCTGAAAGGCCGGCCGTAGCTGCCAGCTTCGGTCCCCACGCCACAACGCGAACGCGGTGCGTTTTGGGCCCGGCGCGCTGACCAGGCTCGGCTCGCCGCGCGCCAGGAGCGTGAGCAATGCCGTATCGGCAGCCAGGTCGGCGCCCAGGCCGCTGAGCGTGGCCATGCCGGAGCCGCGAAACTCCGTCGTCCAATCAGGAGCGTACGTCGCCTCGGCCGTGCCGTGCAGCAGCAGCGAGGCACTGGCGCCGAGCGAGCCGCGGGTATCA
>JANWHV010000097.1 GCA_025450255.1 Chloroflexota bacterium
CATGCGGTAAGCGGGAATGTCAAAGCGGAGATCCGCGTCGGCGGCGGCTTCGGGAATGGCGGGATTACCGGGCGAGGTGGTTGCCAGAACAGGGCAGGCGCGTTGGTTAAGGGTGCAGAATAGCGCGAACTCTTCAGCCCAATTAGCGGGCAGCGCCACGAAGTTGGCCTGCACAAAATGGCCGGCGAGACCGGCTGTTTGGCCGTCGTGGCGGCCGGCGCGAATCTCGCCGCGTAACTCGGCGGGCGATAGCGCGCCGAGTGAGGATTCCAGCTCTGGCATGGCCCTAAGAACTGCCAATCTTGACGCCGGCAAAGAAGACAAGGCCGCCGCCGACGATAACTTGCAGGATCGAGAGAATGAAGCTCATCCTGAAGAAGTGATACCGGACGTAGGCGATGGCGACTAATTCGATGCCGACGACGACGTATGCCAGGGTAAGGGCGGTGTGAACGTTCGAGATCAAGAATGGAAGCGTATGCCCGACGCCGCCGAGGAGAGTCATGAATCCGGTAATGAAGCCGCGCACAATTGGGTTGCCGCGCCCGGTCAGCACGCCATCGTCGGAGAGTCCCTCGGAGAAGGCCATGGAGATGCCGGCGCCAACCGCGGCGGCCATACCGATCAGGAAAACGTAGTGCGAATTGTTGGTGGCGAACGCCGTGGCGAATATTGGCGCGAGCGTGGAAACCGATCCGTCCATAAGGCCGGCCAGGCCAGGCTGAACTACCTGCAGGACGAAACGCTGCGCGCTTTTCGCGCGCTGCTCCTCAGTCTCGGGTTGCGCGGCCGCGGCACTCACGTTGCTTGTCCCCAATCGGCGGTGCGCCAACTCCCCCAGGAATCATTCTTATTCTGATCATAGCAGATTACTTCCGGCGTGAACACGCGGATGTTCAAGAATCATTTCCGGTTTGCTATACTAGAGGCATGATACCAGGACGGATTTCAGAAACTCGACTGACCAGCCACCGCCGCGCGGTGCTCGACACGGTTGCCGGCCTTGCCGGGCATCCGACCGCGGCCGATATCTTCGACTCGGTGCGCGCCGTGCGGCCACGCATCGCCTTTGGCACCGTCTATACGGCGCTGCACTATCTGGTCGACCACGGGTATGTCGCCGCGGTCCGACGACCGGACGGCGTCACCAGTTACGATCGTAACACCGTTCCTCACGATCATCTTGTGTGCCGCGCCTGTGGAAACCTGGCCGATGTGCCGGGGCATGTCTCGGTGTCGTACCATGTCATCGAAGCACTGAGCGGGTATCGGGTGGAAGGCCATAGGCTAGAGTTTATTGGGCTGTGCGCCGCTTGCCTAGCGCGCGAAGGTGACGGTCCGTCTTCAGTTGGCGCCGTCCAGGCATAGCCGGCCGTAACGCCGGTAAACGTTCGCCGCTTGATTCGGCGCGGACCGCGGCCCATGTTACGCTTGCCCCGGTAGCAACGTCAGGTGCTCGTCGCTCGATTCCCGACGCACTTATGCGCCGCCTTCCGCGACTGCTCCGTGCAGATCGTCCAGAACCGCTCGTTGCGCGGCGAGGTCAAAGCCATCGACGGTCAGAGCGGCGGCGCCGGATATGCCGTCCACGGCGCCGGCCTCCAGCAGTCGTTCCAGCAACGTTTCTTCCGACGCGGACGAGGGAAGCAGGGACTTGCCAAGCAGTTTGCTGAGCGCCGCGACCAGCCCATACGCCCCCCAGTTGGACACGGCGCACAGTATCAAGCTGTCCGCGCGGGTGCGGCACGGTTCGGCGATGCCGAGTTCGCTGGTAAGTTGCGTCGCGACATTACCCATGCCGATCTCGTTGCCGCCGTCGCCGATGGCAATGGATGGCGCCAGTTGGAGCAGGCTGTCGAGTCGGGCCGTATAGCGTGAAATATCGGCGCCGCGCATATTCAAGTAGCGATCGTTCACGGAGGCGCCGCAGCGCTCGACGCTGACCACCAGGGTTGGCCGCCAACGTGCCGCGAGTTCCTTCGCGGCGTCCATGCTTTCCGTGCGTCCGGTGATGGGGAATTCCTCGAACCACACGCCGGCTGGGATAACGTGCCGAAGTATTGGACCGGCGTAGCGATCGGCGACGATGGCGGCCAGGCCTCCCAGCGCGGCGATCGCCTGGGCGACGGCCAGGGCGCCCGGCGGCCCGTCGGTCTCCACGACGCCGTTGACGTAGAACCCGGTCAGGATCAGCACGCGCCGGTGCTGCTTCAGCAGAAGGCTTGCCGCTGCCGCGCAGGCATCGTTCGGCCCGGGGCCGGCGATCCGCGCCATGCCGCGTTTGTCGTGGCGAAGTATCGCCTGCTCGATGACGCTCATCCGGACACTGTACGTTTCGCGGCATGAAGTGGCGCGAGCGATACCGGAGCGGCGCTATGCGCCGGCCAGGAACGCAGATTAGGCCGGTTTCTCACCCCAGTCTAGTCCATTCCACTCATGACGCCTTAATCTCCACGGCTTAAAGTACGAACCACGTACAGGTTTGTTCACCGTTAACGAATAGTGTAAGGCCGATGCGCCCCTTAAAAACCGGTAAGACCCAGCGAATGACGCCGATTTCGCCACATGCCGATCCGCGACAGGCCGCGCGCGAGGCTGGACTTGGATACATCACCGATGCGGCGCCTGGTATCAGGCGCGTCCGCGACAGCGCCGAGGGACCGTTTCGATACCTGGATTCTGACGGCAATGAGGTGCGCGATCCGGATGTGCTTGGCCGGATTAATGGGCTGGCCATACCACCCGCCTGGGTCGATGTCTGGATCTCTCCGCTTCCCAACAGCCATTTGCAGGTAACTGGCCGGGACGCGCGGAGTCGGAAACAATATCGTTACCACACGCGGTGGCGCACTTCTCGTGATAAAACGAAGTTTGGCCGGATGGTGAGTTTTGGCGACGCACTGCCCAGAATCCGCCATCAGGCCGCGAGCGATCTGGCGCTACCGGGAATGCCACGTCAAAAGGTGCTGGCGGCCGTCATTACGCTGCTCGACCTCACCCATATCCGGATCGGAAATGAGGAGTACGCACGAGAGAACGAGACGTTCGGTTTGACGACGATGCGGAACGAGCACGTCGTGGTGCGCGGCACAACCATCCGCTTCAGCTTCCGCGGCAAGGCCGGGAAGGAACATCTGGTCAGCATTCGAGACCGGCGCTTGGCGCGCGTTATCAAGAGCTGCCTGGATTTACCTGGATACGAACTGTTCCGTTATATGGACGATCGAGACAAGACGTATGGAATCGATGCCGGCGACGTGAATGAATACTTGCGCGCAATCACTGGCCTGGACTTTACGGCAAAGGATTTCAGGACCTGGGCCGGCACGCATGTCGCGGCGTGCGCACTGCGTGAGGCCGGTCCGCCCGAGACGGAAGGGCAGGCTAAACGACGCATCGTGGAGGCGATACGAGCGGCGGCGACGCAACTTGGAAACACGCCCGCTATTTGCCGAAAATGTTACGTCCATCCCGGCGTGCTGGTCGCGTATGTGACGGGCCGGATCCACGACCCTGACATCGCGGCGGCGGAAATCGCACCCGTGCCGCGCATGTCGCTCAAACGAGACGAGTTCTGGACGCTCAGCCTGCTCCGCCGGCTCGTGGCGCCGGCCGATCGCTTGAGCGGCGCGGTATAGCTTGCGCTGTTTCGGGCTACGGCAACTCCATATCGCCCGCCCGATCGAGGCGGACACGCTCCAGCAGGTTGATGAACTGGTCGAGACTATCGCGCGTCTCACGCGCTTGCTTGATGATCTCCGGCAACGCGGTGAGCTCCCGCGCGACCTCATCCACGTGCGCGTTGCGAAGCTCGGACGCGATGCGTTCCAGGCGTGCGCGCAGCCTGCGTGTGCGCTCGCGTCGGCGCTTTTCGTCGCGAAGCGCGGCGCCCGCCGACGGCTCGGCGCTATCGGCGTCGGGAGCCATTGTATCGGCGATCTGGCCCGCGGCGATGCCGTCCACATGCCTTGAGGGACGGCCCTTCGCCGGCCTGCCGCCGTTCGATTCGCGGCTCTCGACGGCGCCTAGACGGGCACGCGCGGGCTTTGCTTGCGCGTCCGCGGCGATTAATCGCCTCGTGTCCTGTACGCTCAGCCCATTGCCAATAACCTCGTCCAGCAGCGCGGCGAGGCGGCCTGGAGCCACGCGCCGCAGCTCCTGTGCGTGACCGTCGGCGATGGCGCCGGAATCGAGGGCGGCGCGAAGAGGCGAGGGGTCCTTGAGGTACTCCAGGTATTGATAGGCGCGGCGGCGATTGATGCCGTGTTTCCGTGCGACCTCCAGCCAGTCGGACGGTTGCAACTCCTTCAGGCGGGCCAGTGCTCGCGCCGCGTCCGGCGTGGTGAGACCCTCGCGGACCAGGTTCTCGGCGAGTTGCAGCACCAGCTTCTCGGCGTCGGAGACTGGCCGGTGCTCGACCAGCACCGGCGCCTCGGTAAGGCCGGCGATCCTGGCGGCGAGCAGCCGTCGCTCGCCGCTCACCACCACGAATTGCTCGCGGCTATCGTCGTAATAGGCGGTTATCGGTTGCCGCATGCCGGCGGTGAGCAGCGATGCCGCGAGGTCGTTCAGTGCTTCCTGGTCGAATGTTTTGCGAGGCTGGTCTGGATCGGCGATGAGCCGCTCGACAGGCACCAGGCGGGCGGCGGCGAGCGGGCGCGACCCGTCAGGGCTGGCGGCCAGCATCAGGTCCCGCGCGGGGGCGGCGGGTTGCGCAATAGGCGTGAAGTCGAAGCTTTTGGCCGGCACGGGCAATCTCCTTGATTGTACTCAGGCTCGCGCGCCCTACGCGCCGGCCAGGATGGCGGCGATGCCGCGGTACGCTTGCGCGGACGCGGAGCGCGGGCGGTAGAGCACCATGGGTCTGCGCGCGTTCAGCGATTCTTGCACGCCGATGGCGTCTGGGATGATCGGTTCGAAGACGGCGCTGCCGAAGCGCGCCCGCATCGCCGCGACGGCCTGACGTCCCAGCGAGGTGCGTGGCCGGACCTGACCCATGAGGATGCCCGCCAGCCGCAAGGTGTAGTTCCGCTGAGCGCGCACTCTCTTGAGGGTGTCGAGGGTCTCATCCAGAGCCTGGCGGCTGCCGAAATCCTGCGGATTGAGGGGCAGCAAGGCGGTATGCGCGGCAACGAGCACGTTAAGCGTCAGACGTCCCAGCAGGGGCGGGCTATCTATCAAGCACATATCGTATGCATCGAGCAAGTGCGGGCTGGCGTCAAGGCTTCGTTTCAGCAGAAGGTCCGCGTTCGGCAACGACTGCTCCTGCAGCCCCACCATATCCAGGTGTCCGGGGATGATCGCGACGTTGTGGAATGGCGTGGCGCACACAAGACGGTTAAGTGGCGCGCCTTCGCGCAGGGTCGCGGGCAGATCGTAGTCGAGAGGCGCGCTGCACAGCGTGCTGAGCGTGACCTGTGGGTCCATGTCGATGAGCAGGATGCGCTTTCCCAACTGGCCGAGCGCGCCCGCGATATTGAACGCGGACGTCGTCTTCCCGCTCCCCCCTTTCCGCTGGGCAAACGCGACGATCGTGGCCATGCCTTCCCTTTCAGAGCCGGTGCACGGGCGGAGTATACCAGAGCTTTAGCCGGTACCGGCGCGCAGTGCGGACGTCTGCACCGCGCCGAGACACCGCGGCGACCCCGGGGCGAGCGCCGAGGCTCAGTCGTCGAGCAGCGGCTCCGCGTCGTCCGGGTCCGCGAGTGTCGCCGTGGCGGCGGAGAGGGGCATCATTACACGAAAGGTGGAACCCATGCCGTCGTGGCCGCCGAGTGGTTCATACCAGACTCTGCCGCCCATGTTTTCCATAAGCTGTTTGCAAATGTACAGACCGAGGCCGGTGCCGACGTGCCCGTCCCGCGTAACGTTGTCCAGCTTGCCGAAGCGGGTGAATAACTTCGGCAAGTTGTCGGCGGCGATACCGGGACCGCGATCGTGTACGGCCAGCATGCCCCAGGCACCGTTCTGCTCCCAGCCGATCTCAATTGGCGAGCCTTCGGGTGAATACTTCGCGGCGTTGTCGAGCAGGTTCCCGATTACCTGGCGAAAGCGATCGGCGTCGACCCATACCGACACACTCTGGAGCTCACGGCCCACGGTGACAGTCTGCCCCGGGAACTTGATCGCCAGCTCCTCCGTCGCCTGTCTGACCAGGGGGAGAATGGGCTGCAGCGCCGTGCTAAGGCTTAGATTGCCCGAATCCACGCGCGAGACATACAGAAGATCTCGGACAAGTCGGTCGAGACGCGTACCGGCGCGCTGGATTTTTTCAACGCTGGCGCGCCGGCGCCGCTCGTCAACTTTATCCCAATGCGTGATCAGGTTTTCGGAGAAGCCAATAATGCTGGTCAGCGGCGTGCGAAGCTCGTGCGAGACGGTGGCGACGAATTCGTCTTGAAGGCTCATTACGGCTTGCAGCCTGGTGTTGGCGGCGCGCTCCATTTGATAGAGGCGGGCGTTGCGCAGCGCGCGCGAGAAGCGTTCGGCAAATTCAGCGGTGGCGGATATCGCCGTCGTATCCATTGAATACGGCTTGCGGTTGCCAAGGGTCAAAGCGCCCACGATTTCGCCGTCGATGACCAGCGGTGTCCCCAGATAGCACTGCACCGCCGCGGCGAACTGTGGTATTTCTTGCCGAAAGTAGTCCCAGCGCGGATCCGCGCACGTATCAGGGATCAACTCGGGCTCGCGTCTATCCTGCGCAATCCAGGCGCTGAAGATAGGATCGGAGGCAAGGGGGAAAACACGGCCCAGGTCGCCAAACACGTTGTAGCGCGTGTTGTGTACGTCGGGGCGGCACATGCCGTCGCTGAAATGAATGACGGTTGCCGAATCAAAGTCCAGAACTTCCTTCAAGGCGCCCAGTACCTGCTGGTACATCTCAACGGGTTCCAGACTGAACGAAATTGCAGCGGTTGCCCGCTCCAGGGCTTCGGCGATCCTGGCCCGCCGGCGCTCTGCCTCCAACAGACGCGCACGTTCCAACGCCGTGGCCACATGGTTGGCGAAAGCGACGACGACAGGCGCCAGCACTGGATCGTAGTCCCTGCCGGCGGGAATATCCAGCCGCATAATGCCGTGGACCGAGGCATCAGGCCGGTTGCCGTGCGGACCCGAGCGTAGCGCTACGAGCAGATGCCGGCCGGCTCGCGACGTGATCTGGAACGGATCCGGACTGTCGAGTGGCTGCCTTTCCACTAACGCGAAGTCGGCTCCTTCCACCAGCACCTGGCGGAGCGGCGCGTAGCGCAGCGCCTCTACTTCAGGGATCGTCGCAGTGTCGGCGGCATCTGGTGGGGCGCCTGCCGCGGCCACGCCGCGTCCACGGCGCCATGGGCGCAAACCGCGGTATACGTCGTCGACGAGGGCAACGCCGACCAGGAATCCCATACCCTCTTCGATTCCCATGCTGGCGCGCGTCAGCACGTCGTCGACAGTTTCACACCGCGCGATCTCTCTGGTAATGCCTTGCAGCCA
>JANWHV010000098.1 GCA_025450255.1 Chloroflexota bacterium
GCGAGACCGGCAACGTAGGCTGCGGCAAGTCGACGCTGCTGAATGCGATCGCGGGTTTGGATCGTCCTACCCAGGGAGAGGTGATGACGGCCGGCGAACTGCTGTATTCGGATGTGGGTCTGGGTCAGCTCTTAACGCGCGGGCGCGACCTGGCCGACAGGGGTTCGGTTGTGGCGGTTATGGTAGTGATCGTGGCTATCGGCTTGCTGGTAAACACAATTATATTCTCACCGTGGGGAACCGCCGGCGCTGGTGCGTTGCGGTAGAGGAGGAATGATGGCGCGAGGATGTACAGTCTGGCTAACCGGCTTATCGGGCGCGGGCAAAACCACCATTGCGAATCGCCTGGAGCAATTGTTGCGCGCCCGTGGGTTGGGCGTTGAGGTGCTCGATGGCGACGTAGTGCGTACCCATCTTTCCAAGGGTCTTGGCTTTTCACGCGAGGATCGGGATACCAATATACTGCGCATCGCCTTCGTAGCCTCGCTGCTGACCCGCCACGGCGTCGTGGCAATCACGGCGGCTATTTCGCCGTACGCGGACACGCGCCGGCAGGCGCGCGAGGCGATCGGGGCCGACTTCGTGGAGGTGCATGTCCACAGCTCATTGGAGGAATTGACGCGGCGTGACGTAAAGGGCCTGTATGCCAGAGCGCTACGCGGTGAGATCAAGAACTTTACCGGCGTGTCGGATCCCTACGAGGAGCCGGAACATCCCGAGGTTCGCGTCGATACCGAATTCGAAACCCTGGAGGAGAGCGTGCAAAAGATCCTCGCGTACCTGGAAGGCCACGGCTACCTGTCCTCGGCCCGCGACGAGGCGGCGCGTACGCTATCGGCATAGCGGGAGTGGCGAGCCGCAACGACATTTACGTGTAGACGAAGGGAGGGATCGTGACGAGCAGTGTAGAACAACGTACCGACCAGCACGCTATCGCGCCGCACGGCGGCCAGTTAATCGATCGGCTGGCACGGGGCGCTGAAGCGGACGAAACCCGGCGGCAGGCGGCGGATCTGCCGTCCGTGCGCCTCTCCACGCGGCAGTTGAGCGACCTGGAATTGATCGCCACCGGCGCGCTGAGCCCCCTGGAGGGTTTCATGGGACACGCCGACTACGAGTCGGTCGTGGACGGGATGCACCTGGCAAATGGGCTGCCCTGGACCATCCCCATTACGCTGGCCGTGGCCCCGGGCGATGCCCCAGCCGCGGGCGCCACGGTTGCGTTGCGCGACCCTGATGGCGAGTTACGCGGCACCATGCGCGTCGAGGACGTGTTCAGCCGCGATAGCCGGCGTGAAGCGCGCAACGTCTACCGCACCGAGGACGAAGCGCATCCAGGGGTGGGTATCCTCTATGGGCAGGGCGATACTCTGCTGGGCGGCCCAGTCGTCGTGTTGCCGTTCACGTCGCCGTGGTCCCGCTATCTGCCGCCGGCGGAGACACGAGCGGCGTTCGCCGGGCGCGGCTGGCAAACCGTGGTCGGCTTCCAGACGCGCAACCCCGTCCACCGGGCGCACGAGTATATCCAGAAGTGCGCCCTGGAAATCGTGGACGGCCTGCTGCTCCACCCACTGGTAGGCGAGACCAAGAGCGACGACATTCCGGCGGACGTGCGTATGCGGTGCTACGAAGTGCTGCTAGAGCACTATTACCCCCGGGAGCGCGTTATTCTGGGCGTCCTCCCCGCGGCCATGCGCTATGCCGGGCCGCGCGAGGCCATCTTCCACGCCATCATGCGGAAGAACCACGGCTGCACCCACTTCATCGTGGGGCGCGACCACGCCGGAGTAGGGAGCTACTACGGCACGTACGAGGCGCAAAAACTGTTCGACCAATTTGATCCGGAGAAGCTGGGCATCGTGCCGCTCAAGTTCGAGAACAGCTTCTATTGCCGGCGCTGTGAAGGCATGGGCTCCAACAAGACCTGTCCGCATCCGGCGAGCGATCATGTCGAGCTGAGCGGCACCAGCGTGCGGTCCATGCTGCGCGCCGGGGAATTGCCGCCGCCTGAGTTTTCGCGGCCCGAGGTTGCCGCCATTCTCATCGACGCGATGCGCGCGGGAGATGGGGCGTGACGGGGATACGGCGGTTCGATCTCCACGCGCACACCACGGCCTCCGACGGAGCGCTCACGCCCGCCGAGTTGGTGCGCGCCGCGCTCGATCTGCACCTCGATCTACTGGTCATAACCGACCATGACACCGTGGCGGGGTTCGCGCCGGCCCGAGAGGCCGCCGCCGATACCCCCTTGCGCGTACAGGCGGGGGTAGAGGTGAGCGTGTTGCACGAGGGGCACAGCATCCACCTGCTCGGCTACGGCATCGACCCGTCCTCCCAGAAGCTGATCGCCAGTTTGGGCGCGCTCAAGCAGGGACGGGAAGAGCGGGCGCGCACCATCGTACGACTGCTGGCAGAGGCAGGCACGCCGATCCCCTGGGAGCAGGTAGCGTCGATCGGGCGCGGCGCCATTGGCCGCCCACACATCGCCCGCGTGCTGATCGAGCAAGGCTATGCGCGCGACATCGCCGATGCCTTCGATCGCTTTATCGGACCTGGATGCCCGGCATACTTGCCGTCGGGCCGCCTCGATCCCGCCGAGGCCATAGCATTGGTTCGGGACGCCGGCGGCGAGGCGGCGCTGGCCCATGCCATGCTGCTGGATGCCGATGTCAACCTCGAAGGCTTGCTGGATCATCTGCAAACGGTAGGGTTGACCGGGTTGGAGGTCTACCACACCGAACACGACGCGGCGGCAACGCAGCGGCTGCTCGGTATAGCCCACGAACGTGGACTGTGGTGGAGCGGCGGCAGCGATTTCCATGGTCCAGGGAAGCCGCGCGCCCATCTTGGCGCCGTGGCGGTGCCGTTAGCGGTGCTGGAACAGGGGCCATTCCGGCAATACCAGGCGGCAGCGTAGACGAAGGTACGGAAGGCGGTGGTGTGGGCGGCGGTTGCTCGTTCCACTGCTTAGGTGCATCGTAGGCCCCACGAGGGCGAGAAGTGAGGTTTCAAGATGTTGAAAGTGATAGGAGCAGGGTTGGCGCGGACAGGGACGACGTCGACAAAAGGGGCGCTTGAGGAACTGGGGTTCGATCCCTGTTACACCTACTTCACGATGTTCTCTCGCCCGGCGGACGCCGATCACTGGTTGGCGGCCTATGCCGGACAAAAGGTCGACTGGGCCATGTTCTTCAAGGACTATCAGGCGGTGGTCGACTGGCCCGCCTGCGACTTCCTGGAACCGCTCATGGAGTTGTATCCGGAAGCCAGGATCGTGCTTACCGTGCGGGACGCCGAAAAATGGTATGAGAGCATGAAGAACACGATCTGGGCCGTATACCAGGAGCAGAAGCGCGCCGGGGGCGGCCCAAGCCCGGCGAATATGACTCGTCTGAACGAGGTCATGATGTGGGATGGCGCGTTCGAGGGAAAGTTCCTGGACAAAGACTTCGCCATAAACTTCTTCGAGCGGCACAACCGGAAGATCGAGGAAACGATACCCAGGGACAAGCTGCTGGTGTTCGACGTGAAAGAGGGGTGGGAGCCGCTGTGTCGTTTCCTGAACGTGCCGGTACCAGACCACCCGTTCCCCAATCTAAACGACACACAGGCCTTCAACGATCGAGTTCAGATGATGCGGGCGCAACACGTCGGGGCGCACTGAGAAGCACGGGGCCGGAGGTCATCCTGTATTTCCAGCGTGAGATCGCCACGCGCGCGAGCTGAACGCCTTGCGGACAGTGGGGATCAGCGTTTGACGCAGGTATACGCCGCGTAAACGCGCGAAGCGCTGTAGTCGGTATGCAGGATCTCGAAGCCCGCGCTATCGAGCATCGGCTCCAGAAGCCAGGTGAAGGTGCTGTGCTCCAGGCGTAGGTGTTCTTCCAGCTCGGGGCGCGTCCAGCCCACGCCTGGGCGCGAGGACGCGCCCGCGAGCCACGCCTCAACACACGGTTCGATCTCGCTCGACCCACAGGAGAAGACGAGGTCGCGCAGGTGCAGCACGCCGCCAGGCTTGAGCAGGGCGGCCACCCGCGTCAGGGCGACCGCCTTCCAGAAATCGGGCAGGTGGTGCAGCGCGTGCCGTGAAAACACGAAATCGGCTGCGTCGCCGCCGTGCGTGTAGCTGAGGAAGCCGCCCCGTACGGCCGCCAGATTGTCGAAGCCCTGCCGCCTGGCCCTTTCGCCCAGCAGGGTCAGCATGGCGGGCGAGACATCCACCGCCACCACGCGCCGGCAATGCGGCGCGGCGGCCAGGGCGAGAGCGCCGGTACCGGCCCCAAGATCGACGAGCACGCTCGTCTCGTTCAGGCCCAGATCGCGCAGCAGAGCCAGATCCCCGGCCGGATCGGTGGCCGCCTTCCGATCGTAGGCCGCCACATAGGCGGGGTCCAGGTGCTCATCCCCGGCATGCGCAAGCTCGTCGAAGAACCAGCCGGGCCCGGGTGGGGCGGCATCATGCGCTGTCATCGGTCCATGCTACCGCGCGGCGTGCAGGCATGCCACGACATGGCGGAGGCCCCGCCCAGGTACGGGGCCGCGCCTCGCGCAAGGAAAGGGAGTACCATTATGCAAATAGCGCGTTACGCACTTTTTGTATAATGAGCGCCGGGAGATTCTGCCCATGCCCGTGCTGCAAGCTCATGAGGTCACCGCCGCGCTCGCCGCGCTGCCCGGCTGGCAGGTAACGAACGGCGAGCTGCGGAAGACGTTTACCACCGCCAATTTTGTCGCCGCTCTGGCCCTCGTCAATCGCGCCGGCGATCTGGCCGAGGCGGCCGGGCATCACCCGGATATCACGATCAACTACAACCGTGTGACCTTCGCGCTGGTTACGCACGACCAGGGCGGCATTACCGAGAAGGACACGAGCCTCGCCGGCCAGATCGAGGCGCTGGGCGACTAAGTAGCATCGAATTTGGCAACAGCTTCCAGTTGGGTCTCGAACTCTGGTATGCGGTCCCGCGGATCAATATCCATGACGGCGGACATTAGCCGCGCATCGGGCCGATTCAAGCGCGCCGCTTTCAGGGTAGCTAGAAGCTCCGCCGCGAATTCATGCACGTGATCCCAGGCAAAGTGGTACTCGTTCAGATCGATCCCGTTCACGTAAGCTTCGCCTATCAGGAACTCCACGGCACGGACGATCGCGCCGGGCGAGATCGTGTTGACGCGGATCGGCGCCAACTCAACGACGAGGCTCGTCATGAGGGCGACGCCAGGCCGTATGGTACACTGAGCGGTGCCCGCCGGCGGGGCAATCAACCCGCTGGTAGCGCGTACCAGGAGGCCCGTCCATGACCGCCGAACCGCAGAGCGTCCC